>JACIYY010000144.1 GCA_014359685.1 Porphyrobacter sp.
ATCTGGCGATCTATTCGGGGCTGCAGGTGCCGGGGGCGGAGGCGCAGGTGGCGCGGCTGGCGGTGATCTCGATCGTCCTGTCGATCGGCGCGCTGCTGGCGTCGGAATGGCTGGTGCGCCGCTCCGCCGGAGGGCGCGTCGATGGTCTTTGAGCTCAGCCTTCGGGTGCAGGCGGGGGACCGGCGGATCGCGCTCGATCTCGCCTCCGACTCGCCGCTGACCGCGCTGGTCGGCCCCTCCGGCGCGGGCAAGACCACGATCCTCAACTGCATCGCCGGGCTGCGCCGGCCCGATGCCGGGCGCATCGCGGTCGCCGGCACGGTGCTGTTCGACGCGCGGGACGGCACCGACCTCCCGCCCGAGGCGCGCCATGCCGGCTACCTGTTCCAGGACACGCGGCTGTTCCCGCATCTCAGCGTGGCGCGCAACCTCGCCTTCGGGGAACGGCTGGTGCCGCCCGCCCGGCGGCGCTTCACCGCGCCCGAGATCACCGGCCTGCTCGGCATCGGCCACCTGCTGCACCGCGCGCCCGGCACTCTGTCGGGCGGGGAGGCGCGGCGGGTGGCGATCGGGCGTGCGCTGCTGTCGGGTCCGCGCGTCCTGCTGCTCGACGAGCCGACCGCCGCGCTCGACCCCGAGCGGGCCGAGGCGCTGCGCGCCTTGATCGAACATATCCGCGACCGGCTGGCGATCCCGATCCTGCTGGTCAGCCACGACCGGGCGGAGGTGGAGCGACTGGCCGGGGCGGTGGCGGTGCTCGCCTGACCCGTGCTGCGCGAACCGCTTTGACAATCGCGCCGCCTGCGCCATCCTTGCGCCCGCAAAGCGAAGGAACCCGATGCAGGGCGAACCCCGGACGATGAGCCAGCATGGCGAGCCTGCGGCACCGCCGGTGCCCGCAGGCGACCTGCCGATCCGCCTCGCCACCCCGGCCGATGCGCCCGCGATCGAGGGGCTGATGGCGCTTGCGATCCCGGCTTTGCTGGCGCCGTTCCTGACGCCCCGGCAGATCAAAGCGAGCTTCGCGGTGATGGGCCTCGACACCCAGCTGATCGCCGATGGCACCTATTTCCTGATCCATGCCGGGGCGCAGCTGGTCGGCTGCGGCGGGTGGAGCCGGCGGGCGACGCTCTATGGCGGCAACCATACCGCCGGCCGCGACGCCCGGCTGCTCGACCCGGCGACCGAGGCGGCGCGCATCCGGGCGATGTACACCCATCCCGGCTTCGTGCGGCGCGGCATCGGCCGCCGCCTGCTCGACGCCAGCGAGCGTGCCGCGCGCAGCGAAGGCTTCACCCGCGCGGTCCTGTCGGCGACGCTGGGCGGAGAGCCGCTGTACCGCGCCTGCGGCTATCGCGAGACCGGGCGCACGGTCGATCAGGGCGTGCCGCTGGTGGTGATGGAAAAGCGGATCGGGGCAGACGGCCAATGACACTGCGGCGCCATACGCTGTGCGCTGCCCCCCGCCTCTCCGTCCCTCAGATCCCGCCCGGCGTGGCGGCGTGCCCGGCGCTGCGCAGCGCCTCGGCCAGCGCCTCGACGCAGCGGCGCAGCCGGTCGGGATCGGTCGAACGGATGACGAAATTGGCGCCCACCCGGCCTTCGCGGAAGAATGGATAGCTGCCGATGGCGCAGCCCTCATGCGCGCGCTCGGTGTCGCGCAGCAGGTCGGCGACCTCGCTTTCGGCGACCCAGCAGCCCACCGTCTCGCTCAGCAGCGGCGCGCCGCCCTCCAGCGTGCCGGTCAGCGCATCGAGCATCTGCGCGGCGATATGCGGCACGCCGGCGAGCAGGTGGATATTGCCGATCCGGATGCCCGGCGCGGCGGACAGATGGTTGGGGATCAGCTCGGCGCCCTCCGGCACCCGCGCCATTCGCAGCCGCGCCTCGGTCAGCCCGCCGCGGCTGCGATAATACTCCTCCAGCACGGCCCGCGCCTCCGGGTGGACGACCACCTTCAGGCCCAGCGCGGCGGCCACGGCGTCGACCGTGATGTCATCGTGGGTCGGCCCGATCCCGCCAGTGGTGAACAGGTAATCATGGGTGGTGCGAAGCGCGTTCACCGCCGCCACGATCCGTTCCTCGACATCGGGCACCACGCGCACTTCGGACAGGCGGATGCCCTGCACCTGCAGCCAGCTGGCCAGCTGAGCGATGTTGCGGTCCTGCGTGCGGCCGGACAGGATCTCGTCGCCGATCACCAGCAAAGCGGCGGTCCAGATGCGGGTCGGAGGGGCAGCGGTCATGGGCGATTCGCTACGACAAAAACCGTCGCCTGGCCATCGGCGGTTCAGCCCTCCCCGGTGGCGGCGATCTGGCGGTAGGGGATGTCGGCCCATTCGTCCCCGCCTTGCATCGCCCGGCCGCCATCCCCGCCGCTATCGCTGTCGGCGGTGAGGCCGCGGGCGGCGCGCACAGTGTTCGACAGCAGGCAGGCGATGGTCATCGGCCCGACCCCGCCCGGCACCGGAGTCACCGCGCGGGCGTGCTGGACCTCGTCGAAGGCGACGTCGCCGACCAGCCGGTCGCGCCCGTCGGCGCCCTTGATCCGGGTGATCCCGACATCGATGATCACTGCCCCTTCCTTGACCCAGAAGCCCCGCACCAGCCGGGGCGCGCCGGCGGCGGCGACGATGATGTCGGCCCGGCGGCAGATCGCATCCAGGTTCTCAGTGTGGATATGGGTGACGGTGACGGTCGCCTCGCGCTCCAGCAGCAGCATGGCGATCGGCTTGCCGACGATGTTCGACTTGCCGATCACCACCGCATTGCGGCCGGTGAGGTCGTCCAGCACGCTGTCGAGCAGCATCATCACCCCCAGCGGGGTGCAGGGCACGATCCCGCCGGTGCCGGTGGACAGCCGCCCGACATTGACCGGATGGAACCCGTCGACATCCTTGGCCGGGCTGATCGCGCCCAGGATCATGCCCGAGGGGTGAACGTAAGGCTTGATGTATTGCCAGTCCAGGTCGTGGCCGATGTCGCGGTAGAACTCGCGGTAGTCGTAATCTCCGGGATAACCCT
>JACIYY010000145.1 GCA_014359685.1 Porphyrobacter sp.
GCGTGCGGCTCTATGACGGCCCGCCCCGGCCCGAAAACCTGCTGGCCGCCAGCGGCGGCGGCGATCCGGACGGCGCGACCCTGTTGCGCACGGTGACCATCGCCAACAATCCCTGGGTGCTGGAAATCACCTCGTCCGCCGGAGGGGGGCTGTCGACCGTGTCGATGGCGACGATCATCTTCGGGCTGCTGGTCGCCGGCCTGCTGCTGCAGCTGGTGCGAATGCTGACCCGCCAGGCGATCGAGGACGAATCCTCGCTGCAGTGGTTCGAGGAACAGGCCTCGATCCGCACCTCGCTGACCCGCGAGCTCAACCACCGGGTCAAGAACACGCTGGCCAACGTGCTGTCGATCATCGCCCTGACCCGCCGCCGCGCCGACACGCTCGACGATTTCGCCGACGGGCTGGACGGCCGCATCCGCGCGCTGTCGGCCACCCACGACCTGCTGACCCAGTCCGACTGGGGCACCACTCCGGTCCGCGCGGTGGTGGAGGCCGAGCTGCTGCCCTACGCCCATCCCGGCGACCACGAGATCGACCTGCGCGGGCCGGACATCGAACTGGCCCCCAACGACGCGCTGTCGCTGGGCCTCGCCACCCACGAACTCGCAACCAACGCCGCCAAATACGGTGCGCTCAGCCAGCCGGGCGGGCGGGTCACGGTGCACTGGCGGCTGGTGTCGGAGCGGCTGGTGCGGGTCGAATGGCAGGAGAGCGGCGGCCCGCCAGTGCCAGCGCAGCGCGGACGGGGCTTCGGCATGGACCTGATCGAACGGATCGTCGCGGCCGAGCTGAAGAGCCCGGTCAGGCTCGATTTCGACCCCGCCGGGGTGCGTTGCGTGCTGACCATTCCGGTCCGCGAGCCGACCGAATTCACCATGCGCGCGGGCAAGCCCCCCGCGCCCGAGCCGGTCGAGTTCAAATCCGCGGTGCGCGCCCGCTCGCGCCCGCGGCCTTCATAGCTGGCGACGGTCCGCCCCGCGCTGGACGCAACCCGGGGCGCGGCATAGAGTCCGGCCGATGGTCCCCGCCCGTTCGCTGTTCGCCGCCCTCGCCGCCGGGGCGCTGGCGCTGCTCCCGGCCTGCTCGGGCGGGGCCGAGCACCGGGAGGACGGCGACGAGGCCGGCCCGGTGGTGCTCGCCGCCGCCAGCCTGCACGAAGCGCTGACCGAGGTCGCCGGGGCCTGGGCCGCCAAGGGCCATCAGCGCCCGCGCCTGTCCTTCGCCGCCAGCTCCGTGCTGGCGCGCCAGATCGAAGGCGGGGCGCCCGCCGACCTGTTCGTGTCCGCCGATGCGGAATGGATGGACCGGCTCGATCGCGCCGGGCTGCTGCGGCCGGGCAGCCGGGCCGACCTGCTGGGCAACCAGTTGGTGCTGATCGCACCGGCCTCCGCCGCCCCTGCCGCCCCTGCCGCCGGCGTGCGGCCGCCGGCCGGGCTGGCCGCGCTGTCCGCCCGGCTTGTGGCGATGGGCGATCCGGAGGCGGTGCCCGCCGGCCGCTATGCCCGGGCCGCGCTCGAGCATCTGGGCCTGTGGACCGCCGTCGCCCCGCGCGTGGTGCCGGCCGAGAATGTGCGCGCGGCGCTGGCGCTGGTCGAGCGCGGCGAGGTGCCGCTGGGGATCGTCTATGCGACCGACGCGCGGGCCTCCCCGCGCGTGGTGGTGATCCACCGCTTCGCGCCCGCCAGCCACCCGCCGATCCGCTATCCGGTCGCGATCCTCGCCGCCGCCCGCCATCCTGATGCAGCGGGCTTGCGCGCCTTCCTCGCCTCGCCGCCGGCCGCGCGGATCTTCGTCCGCCACGGCTTCGCCCCGCTCGCCGATCCGGCTTTGTCGGACGCAGCCGCGCCGGCGCTGTGATAAGTCACCCGCCATGCCAGGCCTGACCGGCACCGAATGGGCGGTGATCGCCCTGTCGCTGCGGGTCAGCCTGGTGGCCGTGCTGGCGATGCTGCCGGTGGCCTATGCGCTCGCCTGGCTGCTCGCGCGGCGGCGCTTTCCCGGCCGGCTGCTGCTCGATGCCGCCGTCCACCTGCCGCTGGTGCTGCCCCCGGTGGTGACGGGCTGGCTGCTGCTGCTGGCGTTCGGCCGCGCCGGGCCGGTCGGCGCCTGGCTGGAGGAGAGCTTCGGCATTACCCTGGTGTTCCGCTGGACCGGGGCGGCGCTGGCGGCGGCGGTGATGGCGCTGCCGCTGATGGTGCGGACCATGCGGCTGTCGATCGAGGCGGTCGACCGCCGGCTGGTGGAGGCCGCGCGGGTGCTCGGCGCAGGCCGCTGGCGGGCCTTCCGGGCGATCACGGTGCCGCTCAGCGCGCCGGGCATCGCGGCCGGCGCGACTTTGGGATTCGCCCGCTCGCTGGGCGAGTTCGGGGCAACGATCACCTTCGCCTCCAACATTCCGGGCGAGACCCGCACTCTGCCGCTGGCGATCTATTCGGGGCTGCAGGTGCCGGGGGCGGAGGCGCAGGTGGCGCGGCTGGCGGT
>JACIYY010000146.1 GCA_014359685.1 Porphyrobacter sp.
AGATCAGGCGCAGCTCCTGATCGGCGAAGGTCATCTGCCGCTGGCGCGCGGGGCGCGGCAGCGGCGCTTCGCCGGGGCGCGGATCGGCTTGGCTGGAGGGGCCGCCCGGGCCGCTGTCCATGCCCGCCTACTTGGTGGGAACGGCCAGGCCGCGCCCGGCGGCCACCTCGTCCAGCTCCTCCAGAATCGCGCGGTGCGCGGCGGGATCGGCGATCTTGCGGTCGGGGATGTCGCCATCCTCGATCATGCTCGACAACGCAGCCCGGGCCCGCCCCACGCGGCTCTTGATCGTGCCGACCGCGCAGCCGCAGATATTGGCCGCTTCCTCATAGGAGAAGCCGCCCGCCCCGACCAGCAGCAGCGCCTCGCGCCGTTCGGGCGGCAGGGTCAGCAGCGCGCGGTGCATGTCGGACAGGTGAATCGGCTCCTCCTGCCCGGCCGGCGCGACCAGGATGCGCTCGGCCGCGGTCTCGTCATATTCGCCGCGGAAGCGGTTGCGGCGCATGTCGGTCAGATAGGCGTTGCGAAGGATCACGAAGGTCCACGCCCGCATCGAGGTGCCGGGCTCGAACCGCTCCTGCGCGGCCCAGGCCTTCAGCAGTGTTTCCTGCACCAGATCGTCGGCCATGTCGGGGCGGCCGCACAGGCCGCGGGCAAAGGCGCGCAGATGCGGCACCACCTCGGTCAGCTCGCGCTTGAAGGCGCGCAGGTCGGCGGCGCTGCGCTCGGGCTGTTCCCGTTCGGTCTTGCTCATTTGGGCTTGTCGTCGAGCTTGGAGAGCAGATCCTTGAACGATTCGGGAATCGGCTCCTCGACCACCGAATCGTACAATTGCTTGAGGCCGGACCGCCAGTCCGAACCGCGCTTCCTGTCCATCGCCTTGCCACCCCCCGGCCTGTTGTGCGTCGTCGTGGGTTTGCCCGTCATCAATGGAGAGCCCGTCCGCCTGCTGTTGCACCGCTTCCGTGGCGGGCAACCGGGTTCCCGTCAACCGCCGCCGGCGCGCGAGGCGCCACTGGGTCGCCCGCTTGTCGCATCCTGTGTGTCGCCGTGGAACGAAATGCAGCGCATCCGGTTCCCCTCCTTGATGTGCCGCGCGAGGGGAGACGCTTCCGAGGCGTGTGGCCCGTGGGCCCTGCAGGTGCAAGCCAGGGACCGGCTTGCTGGGAGTCTAAGGGTTGGAACAGCGTAGCGGGCAGCGCAACGGCACCCAGCGGTGGCTGGTCCGCTATCCGCGTGGACTGCCGATCGCGGTGTTCCTCCTTGTCATCGCGATCACTGTGCTCAGCGTCGCGGCGCTGGAACGGGCCGACGACAGCCGCCACGCGGCGCAGCTGCGCAGCCGCGCCACCGCCATCGCCTCCGCACTGGAACGGCGCGCCAATGCCAGCAGCGCCTATCTGCGCGCCGGCGCGGCGCTGCTCGCGACGGTGGACGGCGTGCCGCTGACCCGCTTCCGCCGCTTCGTCAGCGAATTGCGGCTCGATGCCGATTACCGCGGGGTGGAAGGCATCGGCTGGGCACCGGTGGTGCGGCCGGGGGAGGTGGAGGCCTACAACGCGCTGATGGCGAGCGTCGCGCCGGTGCCGGTCCGGCTCCACCCCATGCCCGACGGACGCCAGCCCTTCGCCGTCCCGGCCACCTTCCTGCAACCCGATACCGAGCGCAACCGCCGCGCGCTGGGCTATGACATGTTCTCCGAACCGGTGCGCCGCGCCGCGATGCTGGAGGCGGAGCGCACGCTGCGCCCGACCGCCACCGACCGGGTCGTACTGATGCAGGAAGGCGGCAGCCCGGAACCGGGCTTCCTGATCTACATGCCGGTGTTCGAGCAGGCGCCGGGCGGCGGGCGGCGGCTGCGCGGCTTCATCTTCAGCCCATTCAACGCCCGCGACTTCCTCGCCTCGGCGCTGGAGCTGGAGGCGGCCGGCGATTTCGGCGTGCGGCTCTATGACGGCCCGCCCCGGCCCGAAAACCTGCTG
>JACIYY010000147.1 GCA_014359685.1 Porphyrobacter sp.
GGTTGAGAAGCGATTTCGATGCAACCGCGTTGCAACCTGCGGGTTAGACAATAGAGCCTGACCGGACATCGCAACAGGAAGGAACCCTGCAATGGCATTCGAACTCATCCCGCTGCCCTTCGACGCCGAAGCGCTCGCGCCCGCGATCTCGGCCGAAACCTTCGGCTATCACCACGGCAAGCACCACAAGGCATATATCGACAAGACCAACGCCGCCATCGCCGGCACCGACAAGGAAGGCCAGCCGCTCGAAACCGTCATCGCCGGGGCGCGCGGCAGCGACCAGGGGCTGTTCAACAATTCGGGCCAGAGCTGGAACCACGGCTTCTACTGGCATTCGCTATGCCCGCAGAGCAAGGCGCCGAGCGGCGACCTCGCCGGCAAGATCGACGCCGCCTTCGGCAGCTTCGACGAGCTGAAGACCCGCCTCGCCGATCGCGGCGCGGGCCATTTCGCCAGCGGCTGGGTGTGGCTGGTGGACAAAGGCGGCACGCTGTCGATCGAGGAGACGCATGACGGCGACACCTGGGCCGACCGCGACGGCAACCCGCTGCTGACCATCGACCTGTGGGAACACGCCTATTACCTCGACCACCAGAACGCCCGGCCGAGCTATCTGAAGGCGGTGATCGACAACCACCTCAACTGGGACTTCGCCGCCGAGAACCTGGCGCGCGGCACCACCTGGACCTATCCGGCTGACCGGCTGACCGGCTGACCGGCTAACGGCACAAGGCCCGTCCCGCGCGTGCGGGGCGGGCCTGTGTCGCCGGAAAGCCTATTCCTGCCGGTCGGGCTCGAACGGGCTGCCCCCGCCGAACAGCGGTTCGCCGAACACGAAGCCGACCACGTTGGGGCGGCCCAGATGGTCGATCAACGCGGTCACCGACAGCAGGATGGGCACCGACAGCAGCGCGCCGGGCGCGCCCCAGATCCAGCTGAAATAGCTGAGCGCGATCAGGATCATCACCGGGTTCATGGTGAAGCGCGCGCCCAGGATGGCGGGGGTGACGATGTTCGCTTCGACCGCGTGCAATGCCAGATAGGCAACCGCCGGCATCAGCCCGACCAGCGGTGCGTCGGCGGTGCCGAGGCCGAACAGTCCGAGCAGCCCGATCATCGCCAGCGGGCCGATATAGGGGATGAAGTTCAGCAGCGCCGCCAGGCCGCCCCACATCACCGGCGCGTCCAGCCCCAGCGCCCAGGCTCCGGCGGCGACGATCAGCCCGACCCCTGCATTGATCAGGCCGACGGTCAGGATATAGGACGCGACCCGGTCCTGCACGTCGCGCATCACCCGCGCAGCCTTCAGGCTGGCGCCGAAATGCTGGCGGTCGAGCAGCAGGCGCCGCCGCATCCGCACCCGCGCCTCGATCATGAAGAACGCCATCAGCAGGGTCAGCAGCACCTCCAGCACCACGGTCGGCGTGGCGAAGGCCAGCTGTTCCAGCATCGATGGCCCGGCCAGCACCACCTCGCGCCCTTCCTCGCTGCCGACGATCCGGGCGATCCGCTCGTTGATCCGCGACAGCCAGGCGAAACTGCCCTGAATGTCGCTGAAATGCCGGCCGATCCGGTCGACCATCGCCGGCGCCTCCTCGAACAGCGCCAGCGCCGGGCGCAGCACCGCCGTCAGCGCGAGCGCGAGCACCGCCAGCAATGCCAGCAGCGCGACGAAGGAGGCGAGCGCGTTGGGCAGCCCGATCAGCGCCAGCCGGTCGGCAAGCGGCGACAGGATGATGGTCAGCACGATCGCCGTCACCAGCGGCAGGAACACCACCGAGCCGATCGACAGCACGAAGGGCAGGGCCAGGAACAGCCCGGTGGCCAGCAGCACCACCAGGGCGGAGATCAGGCGCAGCTCCTGATCGGCGAAGGTCATCTGCCGCTGGCGCACCGGGCGCGGCAGCGGCGCTTCGCCGGGGCGCGGATCGGCTTGGCTGGAGGGGCCGCCCGGGCC
>JACIYY010000148.1 GCA_014359685.1 Porphyrobacter sp.
ATCAGGCCCTCCAGCTCCGCTTGCGGGGCAGGGGGCATCAGCGCCCCGGCGGTGGGTTGCACCAGCGCGCGGCTGCGGGACCACTCATAGGCGACGAGGATCACCGCCTGGGCGAGATTGAGCGAGGCGAACTCGGGGTTGACCGGCACGGTGACGATGGCGCGGGCGAGCGCGACATCCGCGGTCTCCAGCCCCGACCGTTCCGGACCGAACAGGACCGCGCTGCGCCCGGGCTGCGCGGCGATGGCGCTGGCCGCCTGCTGCGGGTCCAGCACCGGCTTGGTGACGCCGCGCTTCCTGACCGTGGTGGCATAGACATGGGCGCAGTCGGCCACCGCCTCCGCCGTGGTGGGGAACACCTGCGCCCGCTCCAGCACCAGGTCCGCGCCGGCGGCGGCGGGTCCGGCGGCGGGGTTGGGCCAGCCGTCGCGCGGTTCCACCAGCCGCATCTCGACAAGGCCGAAATTGAGCATCGCGCGCGCCGCCTTGCCGATATTCTCGCCCAGTTGCGGGCGCACCAGCACGATGACCGGAGGTTCAGCCAGCTGCGTCATCGCCGCCATCCTCCGTGCGCTTGCCCGGATGGCCGGCCTGCTGCACCGCGCTGGCGAATTCCTCGAAATCGCGCGCTTCGGAGAAGTCGCGATAGACCGATGCGAAGCGGATATAGGCCACCGAATCGAGCTGGCGCAGCCCCTCCATCACCAGCTCGCCGATCCGGGCGGAGGTGATCTCGCTCTCCCCGGCCGTCTCGACCTGGCGCTGGATGCCGGAGACCAGCTGGTCGATCCGCTCCTGCTCGATCCCGCGCTTGCGGCAGGCGAGCGACACCGAAATCTCCAGCTTGGCGCGATGGAACGGCTCGCGCCGCCCGCCGCTCTTGGCGACCATGACCTCGCGCAGCTGGACGCGTTCGAAGGTGGTGAAGCGGGCCCCGCAGCTTTCGCACTGGCGCCGGCGGCGGATCGCGCTGCTGTCCTCGGTCGGGCGCGAATCCTTTACCTGGCTGTCCTCATGCGCGCAGAATGGGCACCGCATCGCGCCTCAGGGACGCAGCCGCTTGTAGAGCATGAAGCCGGCGCCCGCCACCAGGCCCAGCGGCAGGCTCACCACCGGCAGCAGCGCGCCCGCGACCGCGCCGATAGCGGCCCCGGCCAGCACCGGCTTGGTCGAAGGGTGCGCCATGCCCCCCTTGGCCATGCCCTTGATCTCCACAGTGGCATCTTCGATCAGGCTGCCGCTCGGCGGGCGATTGGGGTCGTCGCTCATATCGGTCATCTCCCGGGATAGACTGGAAAGGCCTCGCACAGCTCGCTCACCTTGCCGCGCACCCGCTCTTCGACCTGGCCGTCGCCGGCCTCGCCGTTGCGCGACAGGCCCTCGACCACCTCGGCGATCAGGGTGCCGATCTGGCGGAACTCGGCCGGGCCGAAGCCGCGCGTGGTGCCCGCCGGGGTGCCCAGCCGCACGCCGCTGGTGACAAAGGGGCTGCGCGTGTCGAACGGAATGCCGTTCTTGTTGCAGGTCAGCCAGGCGCGATCGAGACCCTTCTCGGCCGCCTTGCCGGTCACGTCGCGGGCGGTCAGGTCGACCAGCATCAGGTGGTTGTCGGTGCCGCCGGAGACGATCCGCAGCCCGTTCTCCTCCAGGCTAGCGGCCAGCGCGCGCGCGTTTTCGACGACGCGGTGGGCGTAGGTCTTGAATTCGGGGCGCAGCGCCTCGCGGAAGGCGACCGCCTTTGCCGCGATCACATGCATCAGCGGCCCGCCCTGCATGCCGGGAAAGACCGCGCTGTTGATCTTCTTGGCGATCGCTTCGTCATTGGTCAGGATCACCCCGGAGCGCGGGCCGCGCAACGATTTGTGGGTGGTGGTGGTCACGACATGGGCATGGGGGAACGGGCTGGCATGGGCGCCCCCGGCGACCAGGCCGGAAAAATGCGACATGTCGACCATCAGGATCGCGCCCACCGCATCGGCGATGGCGCGGAAGCGGGCGAAATCCCATTGGCGCGAATAGGCCGTGCCGCCGGCGATGATCAGCTTGGGCCGGTGCTCGTCGGCCAGCCGCTCGACCTGCTCCATGTCGAGCAGCTCGTCCTCCTTGCGCACGCCATAGGGGATCGGTTTGAACCACTTGCCGCTCATGTTGACCGGCGAGCCGTGGGTCAGGTGCCCGCCCGAATTGAGGTCCAGCCCCATGAAGGCGTCGCCGGGCGTCAGCAGCGCCAGGAACACCGCCTGGTTCATCTGGCTGCCGCTGTTGGGCTGCACGTTGGCGAACTGGCAGCCGAACAGCCGCTTGGCGCGCTCGATCGCCAGCGTCTCGACCACGTCGGCATAGTCGCAGCCGCCGTAATAGCGCTTGCCCGGATAGCCTTCGGCATATTTGTTGGTGAACACCGATCCGGTCGCTTCCAGCACGGCCGCAGAGGCGATGTTCTCGCTCGCGATCAGCTCGATCTTGTGGCGCTGGCGATCGAGCTCGTTGCGGATCGCCTCATGCACTTCGGGGTCGGCGGCGGCGAGGTCATCGTGCCAGAAGCGGGTCATCGGCTCTGTCAGCGGGGCAGCGGCGGCGGTGGTCATGCCGGTTCCTTGGCGGTTTGGGGGGTTGCGAGCTTGGCGACGCGGCGCTGGTGGCGTCCGCCGGCGAAGTGGGTGGCGAGGAAGGCAGCGACGCAGGCCCTGGCCATGTCGATGCCGATCAGCCGCGCGCCCATCGCCAGCGCGTTGGCGTCGTTGTGCTCGCGCGCCAGGGCGGCGGAGACGGGCTCGGCCACCAGCGCGCAGCGCACCGCCGGATGGCGATTGACCGCGATCGAGATGCCGATGCCCGATCCGCACAGCGCGATCCCGCGCTCCGCATGGCCCGCGGCCAGATGGTCGGCCAGCGCATAGCCGTAATCGGGATAATCCACCGATGCGGGGCCGTCCGGCCCGAGATCAGCGACCTCGTGCCCGTCCTGCCGCAGCCACTCGGCAAGCGCCGCCTTCAGGTCGATGGCGGCATGGTCGGAGGCGATCGCGATCTTCATCGCAGGCGCACATAGGCGCTGGCGCCGCGCCACGCCACCTCTAAGGCGCGATATCCCCCGCCGCCGCGCCGGTCACTGGTCGAGGAACGAGCGCATCTTGCGGCTGCGGCTGGGATGCTTGAGCTTGCGCAGCGCCTTGGCCTCGATCTGGCGGATGCGTTCGCGGGTCACGCTGAACTGCTGGCCGACCTCCTCCAGCGTATGATCGGTGTTCATGCCGATGCCGAAGCGCATCCGCAGCACGCGCTCCT
>JACIYY010000149.1 GCA_014359685.1 Porphyrobacter sp.
GAAGGCGACAGCACCGGCCCGCGCCAGCTGCGCAGCTGGCTCGACGGCGGGGTCGAGGCGCGGCCTGGCAATGTCCGCCTCGCCGTCACCTCCAATCGCCGTGCGCTGGTGGCGCGCGATGCCCGCGAGCAGGACGATCCGCTGAACCCGCGCGACGTGGTCGACGACCGGCTGGCGCTGGCCGACCGGTTCGGGCTGGCGCTGGGCTTCCACGCCTGTTCGCAGGACGATTACCTGGCCATCGTCGCCGGCTATGCTGCGGCGCGCGGGCTGCCGTTCGAGGAGGGCGATGCGCTCGAATGGGCGCGGCGGCGCGGCGCGCGGTCGGGGCGCACCGCCTGGCACTATATCGCCGAGCTTGCCGCCCGCGCCGGGCGGGCGCTGTAGGCGCAGGCTAGATCGCGCCGGGGGCGAGGTCGGCCGGCGGATTGTCGAAGGCCCGGGCCGGGTCGCCGCGCAGCTCGCGCTGCGGCGGCAGGGGCTCGCCACGATTCAGCCGCTGGGCCGGGGCCGGAGCGGCGCCGGGGGCGATCACCCGCCAGATGATGCCGGCGGTATCGTCGCTGACCAGCAGCGCACCGGTGCCGTCGAAGGTCACCCAGGTCGGTCGGCCATGGGTCTTGCCATCGCCGGTCAAAAATCCGTCCAGCACCGGCACCGGCTTGCCTTCCGGGTTGCCGCGCGCATCGAACGGCACGAACACCACGTCGTAGCCTGCCGGCGGCTTGCGGTTCCACGATCCGTGCCGGGCGATGAAGGCGCCGCGCTCGAATGCCGGCCCCATCCGCGCGCCCTGCTGCGTGAAGACCATGCCCAGCGCCGCGACATGCGGCCCCAACGCATATTCGGGGGTGCGGGTGTACTGGGTGAAGAAGGACGGCATCGGAGCCTTCACCCGCTCGTCGATGACATCGTCCCAATAGACCCAGGGCCAGCCGTAATGCGCGCCCACCGGCACGTTGGTCAGGTAATCGGGGACCAGGTCCGAGCCGAGCATGTCCCGTTCGTTGACCGTGGTCCACAATTCCCCGCTCCACGGGTTCCAGGCGAGGCCGTTGGGGTTGCGCAGCCCTTGCGCGTAGAGGCGCGAGCGGCCGGTCTCCAGGTTCAGCTCGTGGATCGCGGCGCGGCCCTGTTCCGCCTCCATCCCGTTCTCGCCGATATTGGAGGACGAGCCGACCGCGACATAGAGCCGCGTCCCTTCCGGATTCAGCAGGATGTTGCGCATCCAGTGATTGCCGGCGGGCGGCAGGTCCATCAGCTTGACCGGATCGCCGGTGACCCGCGTCGCGCCCAGCGGATAGGCAAAGCGCAGCACCGCATCGTGGTTGGCGACGTAGAGCCGGCCATCATGCCAGGCGATCCCCGAGGGCGAGGACAGCCCCTCGTGCAGCACATGGCGCTGTTCGGCCCGGCCGTCGCCATCGGCATCGCGCAGCAGGCTCAGGCGGTCGGCCGAGGGAACGCCGGCGCCGGCCCGTTCGAACAGCAGGCCCATGATCCATTCGGTGATCCCGCCGCCGCCTTCGCCTTCGCTGGGCGGGCGATTGGTCTCAGCGACGATGATATCGCCGTTGGGCATGGCGTAGAGCGTGCGCGGATGGTCGAGCCCTTCGGCGAAGCGGTTGACCGCCAGCCCCGCCGCCGCCTGGGGTGCGGCGCCGTCGGGCCAGCCGACCGGTCTGGCGATGGCGATGGTGGGGAAGGTTTCGGCCTCCGGCTCGGCCAGCACAGGATCGCTGCCGGAGACCGCCGCAACGGTAAGGTCGGCGGTGTCGCCGCGCATCAGCCACCATCCGGCCGCGACCAGGACAAGGATGATGACCAGCACCGCGATGCCGGCTTTCTTGAGGGTGCTCATGGCCCGGGATGATAGGCCCGTTGGGCGGTTGCGGCAACCGGGGTCGCTGGCCGCGCGGCACGGCGCCCGCGACAGTGCTTTGCTGTTGCGTCGAGGCGGATATGGCCGACCATGCCGCCTTCATCGACGGAAGCGAAGCTGAGGCGCGACGGGGTGCGGATCGCGGGCCGGATGTCGGATCGGATGGTTAGGGTCTGGACCCATAAAGTGGATTCCCAAGCTGCTGTGGATGTGATTCAAGCTCTCTAAAGGAGAGCGAGGATGGCTGGTGAGTTTTGGTTGAGCGATGAGCAGTTTGAGCGGTTGCGGCCGC
>JACIYY010000015.1 GCA_014359685.1 Porphyrobacter sp.
AGTTCCGGACCACCGCGCTCTACGCCCTGCTGGCGGCCATGCTGGCGATCTCGATCTATATCTGGGTCCGGTTCGAATGGCAGTTCGGCGTCGGCGCGCTGTTCGCGCTGTTCCACGACGTCTCGCTGACGCTCGGCATGTTCGCGCTGTTCCAGCTGGAATTCTCGCTCCAGATTATCGCCGCGATCCTGGCGATCATCGGCTATTCGCTGAACGATACGATCGTGATTTATGACCGCATCCGCGAGAATCTGAAGAAATATCGCCGGATGCCGCTGCCCGAGCTGCTCGACCTGTCGGTCAACGAGACCCTGGCGCGCACCGTCATGACCTCGCTGACGCTGCTGATCGCGCTGATCCCGCTGCTGCTGCTCGGCCCGGCCAGCCTGTTCGGGCTGACCGCGGCGATCACGCTGGGCATCTTCGTGGGCACCTATTCGTCGGTGTACATGGCCGCGCCGATCCTGATCTGGCTGGGCGTGACCGGCGACAGCTTCGTACCCCGTGAATCGGCGGTCGACCGGCAGGAGCGCAAGGCGCGCGGCGAGGTCTGAACGGCGCGAAGCCGGCCCAGGGGGGGTTATAGCCGCCGCACCAGCATCTCTGCCACCGCCAGCCATTGCGGGTTGTCGATCACCATCTGGCGCTGCCCCGGGATCGGTGGCAGCAGGCCGACCTTGCTGCCCTGGCGGTCGATCAGCCGGCCGAAGGCGAAGCGGCCGCCGGGCCGGGGCGCCAGCACGTCGCGGTTGACGAACCGCGCGGCCTGCTCCGGCTCCACCTGCCGCAGCCACAGCTGGTCGCCGGCGCGGTATTCGCCCTGCGCGCTGTCGATCGCCAGGCACAGCAGCGGCGCGCCGGTGCCCAGCGCCGTCGGCAGGATCGCATCGCGCGGCGCCGGCAGGGGCTCTGCCCCCTTGTCGGTCAGGCGCGCGACGATCCGCGGCTGCACGCTGTCCTCGCCGCGGACCAGCAGTTCCGGTTCAACCTCCAGCGCGGCGGCGATCCGGTTCATCCACACCAGCGACAGGTTCCGCATCCCGGTCTCCAGCCGGCCGATCGTCTGCGCGGTCGTCGGCGGCTCGCAGGCGGCGGCAACTTCGGCCAGCGTCATCCCCTTCTGCCGGCGGATGTCGCGGATGCGGTTGATCATCGTGGGGTTCCTCTCGTGAACCGTTCAGGTTTCCTCGTTTCCTACACCCTAACTTGTTTGGCAAGGGGGGCGCGGACCCAAGCAGGAGGATGCCGGTATGCAGCGCAAGCTGGTGGAGCGCGAACTGACCCCCGAAGGCCCACGACGCGGCAAGGGGGCCGGCGGCGGGCGGCGCAGCGTGACGGTGAATATCGGCGAATCGCCGCTGACCTGGCTCCACGCCCACGGCCATCTCGACGCCAGGCTATGCGATGCCGGCGAGCGGCTGCGCGGCGATTACGAGCGGGCGCAGATGGCGCCCAGCGTCACCATGCGGTGGGATCCGGTGCGAATCCCCACCACCGGCGATCACGGCCTGAGCCAAAGCGAGCGCCAGATCGCCGCGCGGCACCGCTTCCACGCCGCTCTCGCCGCCGCCGGCAAGGGGCTGGAGGACGTGCTGTGGCGAGTCGTCTGCGCCGGCGAGACGCTGCCGGAGGCCGAGAAGGCGCTGCAATGGCCGGCGCGCAGCGGCAAGCTGGTGCTGCGCCTGGCGCTGGACCGGGTGGCGGATTACTACAAGATCACCTGAGGAAGATCGCCCGGGCCTCGCTCAGCCTTCGACCAGCTCGGCCAGCTCCAGCCACCGCTCCTCGGCTTGCGCCTTCTCCTGCCGCGCCTGGTCGAGCGCGGCGGTGAGGCGCGCGAATTTCGCCGGATCGCTGGTATAGAGCGCCGGATCGCCGAGCGCCGCCTCGCCCCGGGCGATCATCGCGTCCAGCTCCTCGATCCGGGCCGGCAGCAGGTCGTAATCGCGCTGGTCCTTGTAGCTGAGCTTGGCCGCGCGGGGTGCAGCGGGCGGGGCGGGGGAGGGCGGAACCGGTCTCGCTTTCGCTACCGGCGCGGCGCGGCGGGTGCGCTTGGCCTCCCAATCCGCGTAGCCGCCGGCCACCACGTCGACATGGCCGCTGCCGTCGAGGCCCAGCGTCACCGTGACCGTGCGATCGAGGAAGTCGCGATCGTGGCTGACGATCAGCACCGTTCCTTCGTAATCGCCGATCACCTCCTGCAACAGGTCCAGCGTCTCGAGGTCGAGATCGTTGGTCGGCTCGTCCAGCACCAGCAGGTTGCTGGCCTTGGCGAATTCACGCGCCAGCAGCAGCCGCGAGCGTTCCCCGCCCGACAGCACGCCGACCTTCATGTCGACGATGCCGGGATCGAACAGGAACTCCTTGAGATAGCCCTGCACATGCTTGCGGGTGCCGCGCACATCGATCCAGTCGCCGCCTTCGGCCAGGATCTGGCGCACCGTGCGGTCGGGCTGCATCAGCGCGCGCTGCTGGTCGATCATCACCCCGGTCAGGGTCTTGGCCAGCA
>JACIYY010000150.1 GCA_014359685.1 Porphyrobacter sp.
CGACCAGCAGCCAGTGGAGCAGCGCCTGCGGCGGCTCGTAATCGGCGCGCGCCAGCAGCGGATCGAGCCGCGCGCGCAGCGCCAGCACGTCCGGGTGGTCGGAGCGGCGCAGATGGCTCCACAGCCGCCGGCCCGCCGGGCGGTGGCCGTGGTCGAGCAATTGCTGCTGGCTCCACCCGACCAGCGGCGAGACCAGCAGGCAGGCGAGGCTGAGATCGTCGAGCGGCTGCGCGGCGAAGCGCAGTGCCGCCATCAGGTCGCGCACCGCCAGCGGCGCGCCCAGCCGCAGCCGGTCGACGCCCGCGACCGGGACGCCGAGGGCCTGAAGACGGGCGACGATCAGCCCGGCGAGGTCGCGGCGCTTCCTGACCAGCACCATGATGTCGCCGGGGCCGGCGCGGCGTT
The DNA here is from genome assembly GCA_014359685.1 of Porphyrobacter sp. Taxonomy (GTDB): domain Bacteria; phylum Pseudomonadota; class Alphaproteobacteria; order Sphingomonadales; family Sphingomonadaceae; genus Croceibacterium. The sequence goes on from JACIYY010000150.1 coordinate 406, forward strand.
CGTGGACCTTGACCAAGGGGTAGTGGCCGATCAGCGCCTTGATCTGCCGGGCGATCCGCTCGGCCATGCGCCGCTCGGGCGCGGACAGCCAGGCTTCGGGCCCCTCTGCGGCATCGCTATTGCCGGATTCCTCCTCGTCCGCATCGTCCCCGTCCTGCGCCCGGACCGGCTGCCACAGGGTGACGAGGCCGGGCCGGTCGTCGCCGACATGGCGTTCGGGCGTGTGGTCGAGGCCGAAGCTGGCCGGGCCGATCGCGGCGATCGCGGCATCGACGAAGTCCAGCACCGGCTGCGCGGTGCGGTAGGAGCGGCCGAGACCGAGTTCCACCAGCTCGCGCGCCTCGACCCGTTCGCGCAAGGCCCGCGCGCCGGCGGCACGATCGGCCATGGCGCGGGCGAAGCGCTGCCTGGCATCGCGGAAGTTCTCCGGGCTGGTGCCCTGGAAGCGGAAGATCGCCTGCTTGTAGTCGCCGACCACGAAGATCGTCCGCAGCTTGCCGTCACGCTGCCCCTCGCCGGCAAAGAACTCCTCGGTCAGCGCGTCGATGATCGACCATTGCGCGGCATTGGTGTCCTGCGCCTCGTCGATCAGGATATGGTCGAACTGGCGGTCGAGCTTGTAGCGGATCCAGTCGCCCAGCCCGCGGGTGGCGAGCAGCCCGGCGGCGCGGCGGATCAGGTCGTCGAAATCGACCAGTCCCTCGCGCCGCTTGGCCGCGTCCCAGGCGATGGCGAAGCGGCGCCCGACCGACAGCGCCGGGGTCAGCAGGTCGGCGAGGTCGAGCAGCGCGGCGCGTTCCACCACTGCGTCGATGCAGGCGCTGACCCTGCCGATGTGCTCCGCATAATCGGGATCGCGCTTGAGGATATTGGACAGCTGCTTGGCCGCACGCTCGCGCGTGGCGAAGCCATCCTTCCTGAACACCGTCCCCTCGAACAGGGTGAGGGCCTGTGCACGCTGCTGCGGCGGGTGAGCCAGCCAGCGGGTGATCGCCGCCGCCGCATCGCGGCCGGTCTGCGAGTTCCACGCGCGCAGCGTCTCCAGGCAGCGCTTGAGCGAGGCGCAGTCGAACGTGGCATCGTCGCACAGCTGCGCCAGCCCCTCCCGCCCCGATCCGGCGGGCAGGCCCAGCAGCCGCTCGACCCGCTCGCGCAGCGGCTCCTGCCAGGCGCCCGGCCCGAACCACGCCTCGCGCGCATCGGCGCAGCGCATCAGCCAGTCGCGCGCTTTGTCGGGCCCCATCCGCAGCGACAGCAGCTCCAGCGCGGCGATCGGCTCGCCCTCGCCGTGCTGCTCCCATTCGACCAGCAGCTCGGCAAGGACGCGATGGGCGAGCAGGTCGCGGTCGCGGTCCTCCATCGGCTCGGTGCCGGGCAGCAGGTCCGCCTCCTCCGGAAAGGCCGCCAGCAGCCATTGCGCGAAGGCATGGATGGTGTCGATCCGGAGGCCCCCGCCCGGGCAGTCGAGCACGCTGGCGAACAGCGTGCGGGCGCGGGCGCGGGTGTCGTGGTCCGTGGGCGCGCCGATTGCCTCCAGTTCGGTGAACAGGCGAGTGTCCTCCAGCCGCACCCAGCGCGCCAGCACCTCGTTCACCCGGGTCGCCATCTCGGCCGCGCCGGCCTTGGTGAAGGTCAGGCACAGGATCTGTTCGGGCCGCACGTCGGGTTGCAGCAGCAGGCGCAGCACGCGGGCGGACAGCACCTGCGTCTTGCCGGTCCCGGCCGAGGCCGACAGCCACACGCTGTCGGCCGGATCGGCGGCGCGGCGCTGGTTGTCGCGCAACGGATAGACCCTGGCGCTGGCGGGGCCGCCGATGCTCATCGCAGCTCCGCCACCCATTCATCGAGCCGCATCAGCTGGTCATAGGTGGCATAGACCGGCGCATCGGGGTTGAGGCGGGCGGTGAACGGGGCATCCCCCAGCAGCCAGCGATCGAGCGCCTCGTTGAGGAAATGCTCGGCCTGGGGCAGGAACTCCTCGGGCGCGAGGCCGCCCTGCCGGGCATTGTCCTTGGTCGCGCTTTCGACATAGCCGAAGCCGGTCTCGCTCCGGTCGCTCCTGCCGAGCGACCAATATTCGAACCGCACCGGCTCCCCGACCAGACCGCCGAAGGCGCCGCGCTGCGCCATCAGGCCGAGCGTGCCGAGTTGCAGCGCATAGCCGGCGGCGACCTGCGCGCGGCCGGGCGGCTTGCCGGTCTTGTAATCGACGATCGTCAGCCTGCCATCGGCCAGCCGGTCGATGCGGTCGACCTTGCCCTTCAGCGTGATGCCGCGCACCGCCAGCTCGCCCGGTTCCTCGAACAGCACCGGCGTGCGCTCGGGATCGGCGGCGATCCGGGCCTCGACCCATTCGAGCGCCTTGAGCAGTCGCGGGCGCCACAAAGCGCGCAGCAGCGGATGGGCGTTCATCGCCTTCAGCCTCTCGGCGGCGATGCGGTCGAGCGGGCGGCCGGTGCGGTGCCAGTCCTCCAGGATCGCGTGCGCCAGCTCGCCCTGCCAGGCCGGCGTCGGCTCGGCGTCGAGGGCGTCCATCTCGCGCAGCGACAGCACCGCCTGGGCATAGAACTGGTAGGGGTCGGAGCGCAGCCGGTCGAGCGCGGTGACGCTGATCGTGGCCGGGCGCTGCGCGGCCGAGGGGCGCGGCTGCGGGCGCGGATGCGGCGGCACCGGGCTGGCCTGGGTCATGATCCGCGCCAGCGCCACCACCCCCCGATCACCGTGCCGCTCGATCAGGTCGGCGCCGAGCAGCGCGCGCACCCGCAGCCAGAAGCGCGAGGGGATCGCCGGCCCGCCGGCATCGCGCCGCGCCCGGCTGAGCGTGACGCGCGGCGCCCCCAGCGCGCCGGCGAGATCGTGCGCGGCAAGGCCGATGCGGAAATCCGCGCCCGGCACCCCCAGCGCGCGCAGCACCGCCGGGGCCAGCAGCGCGTTGTGCGCGGGCGCCGCCGGCCAGACGCCTTCGTTGAGCCCGGCGCAGATCACCAGATCGGCGCGGGTCATCCGCGCTTCGAGCAGGCCGTAAATGGCGACGCGCGGATGGCCGCCATAGAGCGGGCGCACCGCCACCCGGTCCGTCGCCTCGCGCAGCACCGCCGGCAGGTCCTGCGGGTCGAGCACCGTGCCGACCGCGCGGGCATGGAGCCGCAGCTCCTCCACGAACCCCGCCAGAGCGCGGCCATCCTCGCGTTCCCACAGCGCCAGCCCGCACAGCGCCTCCCCTGCCTTGGCGAGCGAATCGAGCAGCTCGGCGAGCGGCGGCGGCGCGGCGTGCTCGGCCAGCAGCGGGGCGAGGATCGCCTCTGCCTCGGCCCACCATTCGGCCAGCGAGCCCGCCTCCGCCAGCGCCCGCAGCGGAGCGAGGCCGGGTGCCGGGCGCGGGCCGCGCAGCGCGCGTTCGAAGCGGCGCGCGTGATCGAGCCACTCCGGCCGCGCCTCGCCCGCGCGCACCAGCGGGTGTTGCAGCAGGGCGGCGAGCGGCACCGGGGCGGCGCCCTCCGCCGCCACTTCGGCGAGCAGCAGGAACAGCCGCCCGGCGGCGGTCTGCGGCAGCGGGCGGCCGGCGCTGTCGTCGGCCTCGATGTTCCAGCGCCGCAGATGCTGGACGATGCGTGCGGCGAGGCCCCGGTCGGGGGTCACCAC
>JACIYY010000151.1 GCA_014359685.1 Porphyrobacter sp.
TCCGCTGCTGGCGCGCGCCGACTACGAGCCGCCGCAGGCGCTGCTCCACTGGCTGCTGGTCGGCCCGCTGGACGGGCGGCGCAAGCTGGTCGCGCGGCTGGGGATCGAAGCCAACGATCCGATCGACGAGCTGCTGAACGCCGCGCTCGCCTTCGCCGCCAGCCACACCGCCAGCCTCGCCGGCTTCATCCGCTGGTTCGACGCCGGCGAGGGCGAGCTGAAGCGAGAGCCGGACTCGGGCGAGGATCTGGTGCGGGTGATGACGGTCCACGGCTCCAAGGGCCTGCAGGCGCCGATCGTGATCCTTGCCGACGCCACCGGCGATCCCGACAGCGCCCCGCCGCGCGGGCTGGTGCTGGAGGAACGGGTGCCGGGCGGGCCGGGCGAGGGCGGCCGGGCGCGGGCGGTTCCGGTGCCCGACCTGCGCGGGGCGGAGCGGGTCGGGCCGATCGCTGCGGCCGAGGAACAGGCCCGGCGCGAGGAACGGCAGGAGCACTGGCGTCTGCTCTACGTGGCGATGACCCGCGCCGAGGAGGCGCTGTTCATCGGCGGGGCGCTGCGCAAGCGCGAGACGGAGCCGGCCGCCGACAGCTGGTATGCCCGTCTCAAGCCGCTGATGCCGGGCGAGGCGATCACCGACGAGGAATGGGGCGCGCGCTGGGAATGGGGGGTCCGGCCGCCGCCGGTGGCCCGCGCCGAGCAGCCCGAGCTGCCGATCCAGGCCGTGCTGCCCGGCTGGGCGACGCGGCCGGTCGGCGCCGAACCGCGCCCGCCGCGCCCGCTGGCGCCGTCCTCGGCGGGCGAGGAGCAGGGCGGCGATCCGCCGCTGCCGGCGGGCGAGGAGACCGGCCCGGGGATCGGCGAGGCGGCCGGATACGGCGCGGCGGCGGCCCGGCGCGGGGTGCTGATCCACCGCCTGCTCGAACGCCTGCCCGATGTCTTGCCCGAGCGCCGCGCCGAGCTGGGCGCCGCATGGCTGGCGCGTCACGCCGCCGAAGCCCCGGCGGCCGAGCGGGCGGAGATGCTGGCCCGCGCTCTCGCGGTGATCGGTGAAGCCGGCTGGGCCGCTTTGTTCTCGCCCGCCGCGCTCGCCGAGGTGCCGCTGGCGGCGACCGTCGGCCGGCAGGTGATCGCCGGCACGGTCGACCGTCTGCTGGTCGAGCCCGCCCGCGTGCTGGTGGTCGATTTCAAGACCGCCCGCCGCCCGCCCGCCGAGCTGGAGGCGGTGCCGCGCGCCACGCTGCGGCAGATGGCCGCCTATGCCGCCGCGCTGGAGGTGATCTATCCCGGCCGCTCGATCGAGGCGGCCGTGCTCTACACCCAGGCGCCGCGCCTGATCGCTCTGCCCGCCGCATTGCTGGCCGCGCACAAACCCGCTTTGGCGGCGGCGGAGGAAAGCTTTGACTCACCGGCGGTTGCCCCGCCATCAGCCGACCCCAGATAGGCACCCACGCAACACAGGAACTCGACCATGGCCACCAAGCAAATCACCGATGCCAGCTTCCAGTCCGACGTCCTCGAGGCGAGCGGCCCGGTGCTGGTTGATTTCTGGGCCGATTGGTGCGGCCCGTGCAAGATGATCGCTCCGGCGCTGGAGGAACTGAGCGAGGAGCTGGGCGACAAGGTGACCATCGCCAAGCTCGACATCATGGAAAATCCGGAGGTCGCGGGCCGCATGGGCGTGCAGTCGATCCCGCTGATGATCCTGTTCAAGGACGGCCAGCCGGTCGCCCAGAAGCTCGGCGCCGCCCCCAAGAGCCAGCTCAGGAACTGGATCGAAAGCGAGCTGTAAGGCACGCCGCCTGCGGTCTCGCCGGCGCTGTCGATCTGATCGGCCCGGCTTCCGCGTCCTAGCGGACCTCGATCAGCGCGCGCGCCTTGGCGCGCCAGCCTTGCGCGGCGGCGAAGTCTTGCAGCATCGCCGCCCATTCGCGGAACGCCAGCTTGACCGGATTGTCCTCGCGCCCCTTGCCGGCAAGCCCGTAGCGCTTGGGCGTCTCGCTCTCCGGCGCGATCGTGCCGAACAGCCGGTCCCACACGATCAGCATCCCGCCGTAATTGCGATCCAGGAACTCGGGATTGCGGGCATGGTGGGCACGGTGATGGTGCGGGGTGTTGAGCACCCGTTCGAGCGGCCCCAGGCGCGGGATCCACTCGCTGTGCAGGAAGAACTGGTAGTTGAGATTGAGCGCGAGCAGCGCGACCACGAGACGCGGATCGAAACCGATGACGATCAGCGGCAGATAGACAACCCAGCCGAGCGACAGGAGATTGGTCCAGCCCAGCCGTAGCGAGGCGAGGAAGGTCAGCTGCTCGGCGCTGTGGTGGACCGAATGGCTCGCCCACAGCCAGCGGATTTCGTGGCTCAAGCGGTGGAACCAGTAATAGGCGACCTCGACCGCGAAGAAGCCGATGACCCAGCTGTGCCACTGCTCGACCGTGAAACGGTGCGGCACCATGGCCCAGACCGCACCATAGACGCCGCCCAGCAGCAGGGCGCGGGGCGCGCCTGCCGCCAGATTGCCGGCAACGATGCCAAGCGTGGTCAGCGCGGCGCGGCCGTCATAGCCGCGCCTCGACCGCAGGCGCCAGACGAGTTCGCCGACAATCGCGATCAGCGCGACCGAGAGAAACAGCGGGCCATGCTGCCTGATATCCACAACCGACCGGGCCTCAGTTCCGGCGTTGTTGAACTGCGCCGCGCATGCGCTCGCGCGCGGCGTCATATTCGGCGGTGGTCAC
>JACIYY010000152.1 GCA_014359685.1 Porphyrobacter sp.
CGGGCCAGCGTCAGCACGCGGGGGCGCAGCGGCGACCCGCGCCCGGCAGCGCAGCGGTGCCGCGCGCCAGCCGTGGGGCAGGAGGGGCGGGAAGGAGCGGCGTGGGCCATCGCCGGCGGCCTCTATCAGAGGCGCCCGCCCGGCGACAGGGCGCGGATCGGCCCGGCCCGACCGGGCGATCAGAGATCAGTCGAGCCCCGGGCCCCAGGCCGCGCAATCGGGGTCGAGCGCGACCAGCTGCCGCCGCAGCGCGGTGCGGGCCAGCCGCTCGACCTCCACCCGCCGCCGCGCCGCCGCCAGCGGCCGGGTGGGGGCCGGGCGCACGATCTCCGCATCGTAGCCGTCGGCGACGATCACCCCGCAGCAATCGGGGCGGAAATCCGCACCGTCGAGGCAGGCGCGGTCCAGATCCGGCGGCAGGCCCCAGAAGAAGCGGTCGCAGAAGTCCAGGTAATCGGGCCATTTGCCGTCGCCGAGCAGATCGGCGCGCGCGGTCTTGATCTCGACGATCACGACCTGTCCCCTGGCGTCGATGCCCATCAGATCGGCGCGGCGGCCGTTGCGAAGCGGCATCTCCGCCAGCACCCAGATATTATTGCGCGCGAACAGCCGGGCGATGCCGCGCGCCACGCCGGCGGCGCGGCGATCGGCCGCAGCATCGACCGGCACGGGGAGCGGGGAATCATCGGCCACGCCCCGTTCTGGAACGGATACAGAACAAATACAAGCTTTTCGGGCGGGGGCCGAGGCGGTGCGATCTCGACCCGGAACAGCGATTACAGATATTCGTTTATTGATATAGCGTCTGCTGCGCGCGGCGGCTATACCCTGCCCACCGTTCACGAAAGGAAAGCATCATGGCCCTCCACATCGGCGACACAGCGCCGGACTTCACCGTCGAGACCCAGAATGGCCCGATCAGTCTGCACGCCTGGGCCGGCGACAGCTGGGTGTTCCTGTTCAGCCATCCCGCCGACTTCACCCCGGTCTGCACGACCGAGATGGGCCGAACGGCTCAGCTCGCCGACGAGTTTGCCAAGCGCAACGTCAAGCCGCTGGGCCTCTCGACGGATACTGTGGACGAGCATCGCAAGTGGATTGCCGACGTCAACGAGACGCAAGGCACCAATCTGACCTTCCCGATCATTGCCGACGCAGACCTGGCGATTGCCAAGGCCTACGACATGATCCACCCGGGACAGAGCGAGACGGCCGCCGTGCGGTCGGTCTTCATCATCGACCCGGCAAAGAAAATCCGCCTGATGATGACCTACCCGATGAGCGTCGGGCGCAATTTCGACGAGATTCTGCGCGTGATCGACGCTTTGCAGCTCGGTGACGCGAGGCGGGTGGTAACGCCTGCCGACTGGCAGAAGGGCAAGGAGGTTATCATCCCCCCGTCGATCAGCAACGAGGAAGCGCGCCAGCTATTTCCGCAGGGCTGGACCGAGCACCGGCCCTACCTGCGCACGACCCTGGTCGACTGAACCTGCGGCTCGCGCCGGGCGGAGGGGATGCTCCGCTTCGCCCGGGGCGGCTAGGCTCGCGGCACCACGCGGGCGAACATTGCGGCGCCGCTGCCCGCGCGCATCCGGTCGGCCGCTGCCTTGTCGCGGGACACCGCGACGGTGCCGGCAAAGGCGTCGAGCAGCGCGCTGACTTCGGCAATGCGGCCCTGATTGATCCGGTAGAAGACCTGCTTGGCTTCCCTTCGGGTGTGCACGAGGTCGGCCTTGCGCAGGATGCCGAGCTGCTGGCTGAGCCCTGGCTGGTGGACCCCGGTGACCTGCTCGATCTCGCCGACCGATCGCTCGCCGTCGATCAGTGCGCGCAACAGCGCCAGGCGGACGCCATGAGCGAGCGCGCGCAGCGACGCGGCCGCCGCCTCCAGGTCCAAGCTGCGGATGTCGTCCATCGCTCAGCCCTCCCGATCGGGAATCGAACAATAGAACCAGTCGGTGCCCGCCGGCGCGCTCAGGACATCGGCGAGGTCGTGGCTGGGCACTGCGAGCAGATCGCCGCCCGGCGTCCAGCCCTCCGGCGCCAGCGCATCGCCGGCATGGACCCGCTGCAGCGCCGCCAGCAGCCGCAGCATCTCCTCCACCGATCGCCCGACGCTCGCCGGATAGCAGGTCGAGGCGCGCAGGATGCCGTCGGGGTCGAGGAAATAGGTCGTCCGCACCGCGCTGGCATCGGCCGCATCGGGCGCGACCATCCCGTAGGCGCGCGCGATCTCCAGCGTCGGATCCTCGATGATCGGGAAGTCGACCACCACATCGAACCGGTCGCGGATGGCGCGGATCCAGGCGAGATGCGAAAACAGGCTGTCGACCGAGAGCGCCATCAGCTCGCAGTCCAGTGCTGCGAACCGGTCCTGCGCCCGGGCGATGGCCACGAACTCGCTGGTGCATACAGGCGTGAAGTCGGCCGGATGGGAGAACAGCACGAGCCACCGGCCCCGAAAATCGGCCAGCGAGACGACGCCGCGGGTCGAACGGGCGGTGAAACCGGGCGCTTCCTCGCCCAGACGGAGCGGTGAGCAGGATGGTAACGGATTGGCGGACAAAGCGAACCTTTCGAAACGGAGGGGCGGAGCCGCGTGATTGCCGCTCGCCCTGCTTGACGCAAGAGATATACACGATTATATGGTTCGTGTAATCAGGAAATCGGAGTGTGGACCATGACTACCGAGCGCGACGAGCCGCTGATGCTGGCGGCCTCGATCGTAGAGGAAACCCGGTCGGGGACGATGCCAGCCCCGGTGGTGAAGGCGTTCTTCGACGAACCGACCAACACGGCGAGCTATGTCGTGCACGACCCCGTCACCAAGGCGGCGGCGATCATCGACAGCGTGCTCGACTTTGACGCCGCTGCGGGCCGGACCGGCCACGCTTCGGCCGATCAGATCATCGCCTATGTCGAAGGCGAAGGGCTGGCGGTCGAATGGCTGCTCGAAACGCACGCCCACGCCGATCACCTCTCGGCGGCGCCCTATCTGCAGGAGCGGCTCGGCGGGAAGCTCGCAATCGGCCGTGAGATCATCACCGTCCAGAACGTGTTCGGCAAGATCTTCAACGAAGGGAGCGAGTTCCAGCGCGACGGATCGCAATTCGACCGGCTCTTTGGCGATGGCGACAGCTTCACGATCGGCTCGCTCCGCGCGGTCGCGCTGCATGTTCCCGGCCACACGCCGGCCGATCTGGCTTATGTGATCGGCGATGCGGTGTTCACCGGCGATACGCTGTTCATGCCCGATTACGGCACCGCCCGGGCCGACTTCCCGGGCGGCGATGCGCGCCAGCTGTTCCGTTCGATCCGCCGCCTGATGGCTCTGCCGCGCGAAACGCGCGCCTTCCTGTGCCACGATTACAAGGCACCGGGCCGCGACAGCTTCGTGTGGTAAACGACGATCGGCCAGGAGCGGGATTCCAACGTCCACGTTCACGAGGGCGTGGGCGAGGACGAATTCGTCGAGATGCGCACGCGACGCGACGCGACACTGTCCATGCCCAAGCTGATCCTGCCTTCAATTCAGGTCAACATGCGCGGCGGTCATCTGCCGCCGCCGGAGGACAACGGCACCCGTTACCTCAAGCTTCCGCTGGATGTGCTGTGATGATGCCCGACTATGCAATGCCTCTCCAGGGGCTGATCGGCGGACTGATGATCGGCACGGCGGCTGCCATCATGCTGCTTGGCGCCGGCCGGATCGCCGGCGTCAGCGGCCTGGCCGCCCGCGCGATCGGGCTGGGCGGGGGTGCGCCCCGCGCCCTGGCGATCTTGTTCGTCCTCGGCCTGCCGATCGGCGCGGCACTGGTCACGCTTGTTGCCGGCCCGGTCGTCTCGCGCTTTCCGATGAGCCTGGCGACGCTCGCCGTTGCCGGTCTGGTCGTGGGCGTCGGCACGCGGCTGGGCTCGGGCTGCACGTCGGGCCACGGTGTGTGCGGAGTGTCGCGATTGTCCAGGCGATCGATCGTGGCGACGCTGACCTTCATGCTGACGGGTTTTGTCACCGTTGCGGTCCTCAACATGGTCGGGGGTGGCTGGTGATGCGCACGATCATCGGCCTGATCTCGGGCGTGTTGTTCGGCGCGGGGCTGGCGGTGTCGGGAATGCTCGATCCCGTCCGGGTTCGCGGCTTTCTCGACCTGTTCGGGCAATGGGACCCGACGCTGGCCTTCGTGATGGGCGGGGCCATGCTGGCGATGGCCATCGCGTGGCTCATCCAGCGCCGGATGGCCGCCCCGGTCGCCGCCCCGGCCTTCGACCTGCCCGATACCGATCCGATCACCCCGCGCCTGCTCGCCGGAGCGGCGCTGTTCGGCGTGGGATGGGCGCTGGGCGGGCTGTGTCCCGGACCGGCGCTGGCGGCCTTCGCCATCAACCCGCTGGCGGCAGCGGTTTTCACCATCGCGATGATGGCCGGGTTCGCGATCGTCTGGGCGTTCGACCGCCCCGACTCGCCGCGGCGCCCGGCGCGCGTCTGAACAGGAACGAGAAGCAGGTCCGATGAACCCCACGAAGCTTGCAGACGGTCTGCTGGTGTCCAGCCAGATCTCCCCCGCCGATATCGACGAGCTGGCCGCCGCCGGCGTCCGCTCGATCATCAACAACCGACCCGACGGCGAGGAGCCGGGTCAGCCCGCCGCCGCCGCTCTTGCGCAGCGCGCGCGGGAGCACGGGATCGCCTATCATCACATCCCGATCAGCAACGGGATCTTCGACGACGCCTCGGTCGCGGCATTCGCCCAGGCGCTCAATTCCGCAGAGGGCGAGACGCTCGCCTTCTGCCGCACCGGCACCCGTTCGACAACGCTGTGGGCCTTGTCGCAGGCCGGATCGCGACCCACCGGCGAGATTCTCGCTGCCGCTGCCCGCGCGGGCTATGACCTGTCGGCGCACCGCGCGCGCATCGACGCCGCCGTATCGGCTGCGCCTGCTCCCCCGGCGCCGGCGCCCGCCGGCGAGCGGTTCGACGTCGTGATCGTCGGCGGTGGCGCGGCCGGCATCGCGACCGCCGCCTCGCTGCTCAAGCGCGACGCCACCCTCGGCATCGCGGTGGTCGAGCCGCGCGACCAGCATTGTTACCAGCCTGGCTGGACGATGGTCGGCGCGGGCGTGTTCGAGCCGCAATCCACCTGCCGGCCGATGGCCTCCGTCATGCCCAAGGGGGTGACATGGGTGAAGGACGCGCTCGCAACCTTCCAGCCCGACCGGGACAGCGTGACCACCGCCAGCGGCAAGATATTGCGCTATCGGGCGCTGGTCGTCGCGCCTGGAATCGATCTCGACTGGAACGGCATCGAAGGGCTGCCGGCGACGCTCGGCCGCAACGGGGTCACCTCGAACTACGGCTATGCCACCGCGCCCTACACGTGGCAGCTTGTGCAGCAGCTGCACGAAGGGGTTGCCCTGTTCACCCAGCCGCCGATGCCGATCAAATGCGCCGGTGCGCCGCAAAAGGCGATGTATCTGTCGTGCAACGCCTGGGAAGAGCGCGGCGTATTGCCGAACATCGACGTCGCGTTCCACAATGCCGGCGCCGTGCTGTTCGGCGTGAAGGATTACGTCCCGGCGTTGATGACCTATGTCGAGCGCTATGGCATCGACCTGAACTTCGAATCCACCTTGGTCGCGGTCGATGGCCCGGCGAAGCAAGCCACGTTCCGGGAAAAGGACGGGGAGGTCACGCGCCGCTTCGACATGCTGCACGTCACGCCGCCGCAGAAGCCGTTCCGATTCATCGCCGACAGCCCGCTGGCAGACGCGGCCGGCTACGTCGAGGTCGATCAGACCACGCTGCGCCACGTTCGCTATCCCAATGTCTTCGGCCTCGGCGACGGCGGCTCGACCCCCAATGCCAAGACCGCGGCTGCGGTGCGCAAGCAGGCGCCAATCGTCGCGGTCAACCTGTTGTCGGTGCTGAAAGGGGGGGAGCCTGTCGCGGGCTATGACGGCTATGGCTCCTGCCCGCTGACGGTGGAGAAGGGCAAGATCGTGCTCGCCGAGTTCGGCTATGGCGGCAAGCTGCTGCCGAGCTTCCCCGGCTGGCTGATCGACGGGACCAAGCCGCAGCGCCTGTCCTGGTTGCTGAAGTCCGAGGCGCTGCCGTGGATCTACTGGCACGGGATGCTCAAAGGGCATGAGTGGCTGGTAGCGCCGCAGCCGCTTGCCGCGCCCGGCCTGAAGCAGGCCGCCTGAACGTGGTGCTCGATCCGCTGCAATATGCGCTGGGCGCGCTGTCCGGCTCGCTGGTCGGGTTCAGCCTCGGGCTGGTCGGCGGAGGCGGTTCGATCCTCGCGGTGCCGCTGATGGTCTATCTGGTCGGCGTCACCAGTCCT
>JACIYY010000153.1 GCA_014359685.1 Porphyrobacter sp.
CTGGGTGCTCACCCGCCCGGATTCGCTCGGCCCCACCGATGTCGGGCTGGAGGCCGACCCGCCCCAGGCGCTCGCCTGCTGCCGCAGGCCCGGGCACCTGTTGCGCTTCGACCAGGACGGCCACTTGATCGGCGAGTTCGACGGCGCCGCCACCGCGCCGGTGATCGATGGCGTCTCGCAATGGCCGCAGACCGTGCACGGGCTGCATGTCGATGATCACGGCACGCTATGGATCGGGGGCAATGGCGATGGCGACCATGTGATCGTCAATTACTCGCCCGATGGCCAATTCCTGCGCCAGATCGGGCGGCGCGGCCGAACCGCCGGCAATCTCTCGCCCGACAGCCTCGGCAACCCGACCGACGCCAATGCCGATGGCGATGTGGTGCTGGTCTCCGACGGCTATATCAACAAGCGAGTGATCGCCTTCGACGCCGCAGACCTGTCCTTCGACAGCCTGTGGGGGGCTTATGGCCGCGCGCCCGACGCCCCGGTGCGCGAGGGTGCCTTCGACCAGAGCCAGGCGACCAGCACCGAAGACGGCGGACCCGATCCGCGTTCGGCCAGCTTCGGCGACATCGTCCATTGCGTGGTGCGCGGACCCGAAGCCACGGTCTATGTCTGCGACCGGCGCAACAACCGGCTGCAGCTGTTCCGGGAGACCGCGCAGGGCCTCGCCTTCCTGCGCGACATTACCATCGGCGATGGCACCGGCGGCACCCGCACCGCCACCGATGTCGGCTTCTCGCCCGACGGCACCTATGTCTATGTCGCCGACATGATGAACGGCCGGGTGTGGATTTTGCTGCGCGAGACGCACGAGGTGCTCGGCTGGTTCGGCCGCAACGGCCGCTATCCGGGCGAGTTCATCTGGCTCCACAGCCTCGACGTCGACAGCCATGGCAATATCTATACCGGCGAGGTCAGCACCGGCCGGCGGGTGCAGCGCTTCGTCTTCACCGGGTTCGCCGAATAGGCGCAGCCGGGCTTGGCTTGCCAATCGGTCCGGCACCCCTACATTGGCCGGGTATTTCAAGGAACCTCGATGAGCGACAATCGCGAGCCGGACGGCAACAACCCCTGGATGAAGAGCCTGATGATCTGGGGCGGGATTTTCCTGGCCCTGCTGCTGGTGGTGTCAATGTTCGGCGGCCGTCCCGATGCTGCCGGCACCCAGCTGCGCTATTCCGACTTCCGCGAGCGCGTTGCCGAAGGCAGCGTGGAAGAGGTGCAGATCGCGCCCGACCGGATCACCGGCAAGCTGCGCAACGGCTCCACCTTCTCCACCGTGCCGATCCCCAACGATACCGAGCTGACGCGCCTGCTCGATGACAACGGCGTGACCTATGCGGGCACCGCCCCGGAACAGCCGAACCTGCTGCTCTACATCCTGGTCCAGTCGCTGCCCTTCCTGCTGATCCTGGGCGTCGCGTTCTTCGCGCTGCGCCAGGTGCAGAAGGGGGGCGGATCGGGCGCGATGGGCTTCGGCAAGTCCAAGGCCAAGCTGCTGACCGAAAAGCAGGGCCGCGTCACCTTCGATGATGTCGCCGGGATCGACGAGGCGCGCGAGGAGCTGCAGGAGATCGTCGAGTTCCTGCGCGATCCGCAGCGCTTTTCCAAGCTGGGCGGGCAGATCCCCAAGGGCGCGCTGCTGGTCGGCAGCCCCGGCACCGGCAAGACGCTGCTCGCCCGCGCCATCGCCGGCGAGGCGCGGGTGCCGTTCTTCACCATTTCCGGTTCCGACTTCGTCGAGATGTTCGTCGGCGTGGGCGCCAGCCGCGTGCGCGACATGTTCGAACAGGCCAAGAAGAACGCCCCCTGCATCGTCTTCATCGACGAAATCGACGCGGTGGGCCGCCATCGCGGGCATGGCCTCGGCAATTCCAACGACGAGCGCGAGCAGACGCTGAACCAGCTCCTGGTCGAGATGGACGGGTTCGAGGCCAACGAGGGCATCATCATCATCGCGGCCACCAACCGGCCCGACGTGCTCGACCCCGCGCTGCTGCGCCCGGGGCGGTTCGACCGGCAGGTGGTGGTGCCCGTCCCCGACATCGACGGGCGCGAGAAGATCCTGGCCGTGCACATGAAGAAGGTGCCGCTGGCGCCCGACGTCAACCCCCGCACCATCGCCCGCGGAACGCCCGGCTTTTCGGGCGCCGATCTCGCCAACCTGGTGAACGAGGCGGCGCTGCTGGCCGCGCGCCGCAACAAGCGGCTGGTGGCGATGCAGGAGTTCGAGGACGCCAAGGACAAGGTGATGATGGGCGCCGAGCGCCGCTCGATGGTGATGACCGAGGACGAGAAGAAGATGACCGCCTATCACGAGGCTGGCCATGCGATCGTCGCGGTGCACGAACCGGCCTCCGACCCGATCCACAAGGCGACCATCATTCCGCGCGGCCGCGCGCTGGGCATGGTGATGCGCCTGCCGGAGCGCGACAACTACTCGTATCACCGCGACAAGATGCACGCCAACCTGGCGGTCAGCATGGGCGGCCGGGTGGCGGAGGAGATCATCTTCGGGCACGACAAGGTGTCGAGCGGCGCGTCCTCCGACATCCAGTATGCAACCGGTCTGGCGCGCAACATGGTCACCAAATGGGGCATGTCCGACAAGCTCGGCCCGCTCCAGTACGAGGATCAGCATGAGGGCTATCTCGGCATGGGCGGGTCGCAGCGGATCATGGCCTCTGACGAGACCAACAAGGTGATCGACGCCGAGATCCGTGCGCTGGTGGAAGGCGCCCATGCCAAGGCGACGCAGGTGCTGACCGAGCACCGCGATCAGCTCCAGCTGCTGGCCCAGGCGCTGCTCGAATACGAGACGCTGACCGGGGAGGAGATCAAGCAATTGCTCGAAAACGGGCGCATCGACCGGCCCGACCAGCCCTCCGGCCCGGTGACCGTCCAACCGGTGCATGGATCGGCGATCCCCCGGTCGGGCAAGCGCTTCGGCAGCGGTCCGGCGCCGCAAGGGGCCTGATTGCCCCCCCCGCCCGGCCGGGCGGGGCGCCGAAGCGGATCGACTCCGCTGCGCAATGATGGCCGGCTATGGCGCCTGAACGTGCCAGCCGCCGCCTTCAGCCACCACTCCGGGCTAGCCGCCGCTCCACCGCCGTCCATATCTGGCCGAAGCCGCGCTGGGCGGGCGAGGCCGGAGCGAAGGCGCCGAGCGGCTGCTGGCGCGCCGCGCATTGCTCGACGGCGCTAGCCAGCGGAACCGCCGGCCAATCCGGGTGCTCGGCGCGGGCGGTGCGATGGAGCGCGCGCCGGGTGTCGAGCATCGACAGCACCGGCACGACTGCCGTATCGCTCCGCCCATGGCTGCGGACCTCCTCGGTCACCAGAGTTAGCGCCCGGGCGGATAGCGGCGAGGGCGGCAGCGGCACCACCACGCAATCAGCGGCGCGCAGCACCTGGGCGCTGATCTCGTTGAGGACCGGAGGGCAGTCGAGCACGATCCGCTCGTAGCGGCGCGCCAGTCCCGCTGTCAGCCGCGCCAGCCGCTTGCGCTTGCCGATCTCGGTCAGCACCGCATCCAGCCGGCGCAGCGACTCGTCAGCGGGCAGCAGATCGAGCCGCGGATAGCCTGTGGCGCGAACCAGCCGCTCGGGCTCGCCCTCGCGGGCAAAGGCGGTCTGTGCCGATCGGCCCTTGCCGGGGCCGAGGCCGTACAGGAACGCGGCGCCGCCGGCCGCGTCGAGATCCCACAGCAGCGTCTTGCGGCAGGAGATCGCCGCCGAACACCATGCGAGGTTGGCAGCGATGGTGGTTTTCCCGACCCCGCCCTTGACGCTGTAAACCGCAATGACCGCCACCCGCACCAAGTCTCCTTCTCGCGCTGCCTATGTGACAGTTCGATGACGGCTGGCAAGGTGGCACGGCGCCGGTCACAACCCGGTCATGGGCGGCGGGCCGATACGAAAAGGGCCGCACCCTTCGGCGCGGCCCCTTGCGAGCGGTCTGCCGGGGTGCGGACGGCCTACCCTTCGTAATCGCCGCCGGTGGAGGTCGTCCGCGCGGGCGCGGCGGCCGACAGGCGCATCGCTTCGGCGGACTGGCTGAGCGAGCCGATCTCGTCGGTCTCGTCCTCTTCTTCGGGCAGGACGCGCTGGAGCGACTGGATCAGGCTTTCCTGAAGCTGCTTGGGCCGCACGGTGCCCTCGGCAATCTCGCGCAGCGCGACGACCGGGTTCTTGTCGCGGTCGCGATCGACCGTCAGTTCGGCCCCGCCGGAGATTTCGCGCGCGCGCTGGGCGGCGAGCAGGACCAGGTCGAAACGGTTGGGGATCTTGTCGACGCAATCTTCGACGGTGACGCGCGCCATGGGGCACTCCCGATCAGCAGCTTGTGGGGAAAGGGGCGCCCTTAGCCGGCAGCCTGCGCAAAGTCAAGGTTTCGCGCTCCGCCCGCTCTGCTACGGGGGGCCATGCACAGCACCAGAGGCGATCTTGAGGCGAGCCACAGGCCTGACGATACTGTTGCCGAGCCCTGGGCCGCGCTGCACGCGCTGGCGCCGTTCACGGCCGAGGCACAGGGACACCGGCTGGCCTTCTATCCGCGCGGCGAGGATCGGCTGTCGGCCCTTCTGGCGCTGATCGGTGGCGCGCGCGAGACACTCGACGTGGCCTTCTACATCTTCGCGACCGATGCCTGCGGCACCCGGGTGCGCGACGCGCTGACCGAGGCGGCGCAGCGCGGGGTCAGGGTGAGAGTGATCGTCGACGGCTTCGGCGCCACGGCGGACGAGGCGTTCTTCGCCCCCTTCATCGCTGCGGGCGGACGCTTCCGCTGCTTCCTCGCCCGCTGGTCGCTGCGCGCGCTGATCCGCAACCACCAGAAGATGGTCATCGCGGACACGGCGGTGGCGATGCTGGGCGGCTTCAATATCGAGGACAGCTACTTCGCCCCGCCCGAGGAGAATGGCTGGAACGATCTCGGCTTCACCGTGGAAGGCCCGGTGGTGGCGCGGGTATCGGACTGGTTCGCGCAACTCGACGACTGGGCCGCGCGGCCCGGCGCGCAATTTTCCGATATCCGCCGCAAGGTTCATCGCTGGGACGGCGGCAAGGGGCCGGTCCAGCTGCTGATCGGCGGGCCCACGGCCGAGCTTGCCAGCTGGGCGCGCTGCATCAGCCGCGATCTGGTCCATGGCGATCGGCTGGACATGATGATGGCCTATTTCTCGCCTCCGCCCGGCCTGCTGCGGCGCATCCGCCGGATCGCGCGCAAGGGACGCGCGCGGCTGGTGCTCGCCGGCAAGTCGGACAACGGGGCGACGATCGGCGCTGCCCGCTCGCGCTATGGCCGCCTGCTCAAGGCCGGCGCCGAGCTGTGGGAGTTCGAGGCCTGCAAGCTCCACACCAAGCTGATCGTGCTCGACGATGCGGTCTATCTCGGCAGCGCCAATTTCGACGCCCGCAGCCTCTACATCAATCTGGAGATCGTGCTGCGGATCGAGGATGCGGCGCTGGCCGAGCGGATGCGCGCGTTCATCGCGGCCCACCTGCCCGCATCGCGGGCGATCACGCCGGCGCTGCACCGCAGCCGGGCCACCTGGTGGAACCGGCTGCGCTGGCAGGTGAGCTGGTTTCTGGTCACGGTGGTCGACTACACGGTCAGCCGGAAGTTCAATTTCGGCCAGTGATCCGCAGGCGCCTCGCCGTGACGGCTGATCCCGCCGGGCACCGGGCGGGCCCGCTCAGCCGTACGTATCGGCGCCGTAATCGCCTTCCGCAAGGTCGGAAAAGCGGGTGATCCTGGGCTCGAAGCGCAGCCGCACCTTGCCGGTGGCGCCGTGGCGCTGCTTGGCGATGATCAGTTCGGCCAGGCCATAGACCCGCTCCATCTCCGCCTGCCAAGCGGCATGGGCCTCGTGCGCCTTCATGTCGTCGTCGCCGCGCGGCACCTTGGGTTCGCGCGCGGCGACGTAGTAATCCTCGCGGAATACGAACCACACCATGTCGGCGTCCTGCTCGATCGATCCCGATTCGCGCAGGTCCGACAGCATCGGCCGCTTGTCCTCGCGCTGCTCGACCGCGCGGCTGAGCTGGGACAGCGCGATCACCGGCACCTGCAGCTCCTTGGCCAGCGTCTTGAGGCCGCGGCTGATCTCGGAAATCTCGTTGACGCGGTTGTCCTGGTTGCGCTGGCTGCCCTGCATCAGCTGGAGGTAGTCGACGATGACGAGGCCGATATCGTGCCGCCGCTTGAGCCGCCGGGCCCGCGTCCGCAGCGCAGATATGGTCAAAGCCGGCGTGTCGTCGATGAACAGCGGCAGCTCGGCGAGGCGCTGGCTGGCATAGGACAGCTGCTGGAAATCGTCGCGGCTGATCTTGCCCATCCGCAGCGCCTCACTGGGGATACCCGCCTGCTCGGCCAGAACGCGGGTGGCGAGCTGGTCGCTCGACATCTCCAGGCTGAACAGCGCCACCCCGGCGCCGACCGACTTCTCGATGTTGTCGCGGCGGTCGCGCAGCAGCCGGTCCGCGCAGTTGAAGGCGATGTTGGTGGCAAGCGAGGTCTTGCCCATGCCGGGCCGCCCGGCAATGATGATCAGGTCGCTATTGTGCAGCCCGCCGCATTTCTCGTTGATCGAGGTGAAGCCGGTGGTCTTGCCCGCAACGTGGCCGCCCGAATTGATCGCGGTCTCGATCATCTCCAGCGCCTTGCCGGTGGCGCTGCGGAAGCTTTCCGCCTCGCGGGCGCCGCTCGCGCCCTCGGCCACCTCGAACAGGCGCGCCTCGGCCTCCTCGATCTGGCGCATCGGCTCGACCTCCTCGGAGGTGTCGAGCGCGCCCTCCACCAGCTCGCGGCCGACCCGCACCAGCTCGCGCAGCAGCGCCAAATCGTAGATCTGCTGCGCCAGCTCACGCGGGGCCAGCAGCCCCTGCCCGTCGGCGGTCAGCCGCGCGAGATAGGCGGTGCCGCCCAGCTCCGCCATGGCCGGGTCGGCGTCGAAATAGGGCTTCAGCGTGACCGGGGTGACCACCATCTGCTTGTCGGTCTGGACGCCGATCCGCTCGAAGATGCGGCCGTGCAGCGGCTCGAAGAAGTGCTCGGGCCGCAGCGGCACCGTCAGGTCCTCCAGCACCCTGTTGTCGATCAGCACCGCGCCCAGAAACGCCGCCTCCGCCTCCAGATTGGCGGGCAGCGCGCGGCCGGCCGGCTGCTGGCCGGATGGCTCGGGGACGGCAGCCGGGATCGACGGGCGGGCGAGGGTGTCGGGTTTTGCCATGAGGGGCCGCGTGATGCCTGTCGCGAGCCGCTCGGGCAAGCCGCCGTCGCAATGCCGCCATGTGGATAGCGGGGACGAATCGGTGGTGGCTCGGGTTTGAGCCACCTTTGCCCGGCCCCGACAGGATCATGCCGTGCGCGCATTGCATTTGCCCAACCGCCGCGGCTCTGCGAAAGTGGTCAGCTGCCCATGACCGACCTGCCGCCCGACCATCAGACCGCCCGGCGCATCGCCGAGATCACGCTCGACGAGGCGACCATTCTGTGGCGCAATGAGGATGTCGAGCGCGAGCGCGCGGCGGCCCTGCGCGATCTGGTGGAGGACAACAGCTTCACCCCGGTCCGTGCCACGCAGCGCGGGCAGAAGGGGCCATGGTCACTGCATCTGTCGGTGGTGGAAGGGCGGCTCGCCATGGCGCTGCGCGACCGCGACGGCGCCGATGCCGGCACGATCGGCCTCGGCCTCGCCCGCTTCCGCCGCGCGGTGCGGGAATATTTCGCGATCTGCGATTCGTATTACAAGGCGCTCAGAAAGGCCTCCGCGCAGGAGATCGAGACCATCGACATGGCGCGCCGGGCGATTCACGACCGCGCCACGCGCCAGCTGGTCGAGGCGCTGGAGGGCAAGATCGAGACCGACTTCGACACCGCCCGGCGCCTGTTCACGCTGATCTGCGTGCTCCATATCCGTGGCTGATCTCGGCGGCGATGGCGAGCGACTGGTCAGCGCCGCGCGGGCCGCGCGCGAAACCGCCTACGCCCCCTATTCGCGCTTTCCCGTGGGCGCGGCGCTGCGCTTTGCCGACGGGGCGATCGTCACCGGCTGCAATGTCGAGAACGCCAGCTATGGCCTCGCGCTGTGCGCGGAGGCGGTCGCGGTCGCCAAGGCGATGGGGGAGGGGCGGCGCGGCGGGCTGGTGGCGGTGGCGATCAGCGGCGGCGCCACCCCGACCGCGCCGTGCGGCCGCTGCCGGCAGGTGCTGCACGAACTCGCGACTCTGGGCGGCACCGATCCGCTGGTCCTGTGCGCGGGCGATGTCGAGGTGCGCGAGGTGCGCCTGTCGGCCCTGCTCCCGGCCGCCTTCGGCCCCGCCGATCTGGACCGGTAGCCGGCAGCGGGCGGCTCAGCCGGTCTGCGCTGCGGCTGTCGGCCCATCCAGCCATTCGGCCAGCGCCGCCAGGCAGTCGCGGGCCAGCAGCCGGCAGCGTTCGGGGCTCCATCCCTGTTTCGGGTCGGGGCAGTCCTCGTGGTCCTTGAACGGCATTTCCAGGGTCATCGCGCAGGCGCCGAAGCGCTCGGCCAGCTGGTTGGTGCTCATCGCCAGGTTGGCCTTGCCCGCCGGTGCCGGGGGATAGCCGCGGCGGGTCTGGAAATCGGGGCTGCGCCGGTCGAGGATCGCGCGATAGCGGGTGAATTCCTCGCCCAGCGCCTCGGTCCAGGACGGGATGCCTTCGAACCCGGCGAGGAAATTGGCCGGAATCGCCTCGTCGCCATGCACGTCGATGGCGAAACGCACCCCGGTCTCGTCCATCGCGTTGCGGATCGCCAGCACCTCGGGCGAGCGTTCGGCGCTCGGCGCGTGCCATTCGCGGTTGAGGTTGACGCCCGCAGCATTGGTCCGCAGGTGCCCGCGCACCGAACCGTCGGGATTGCAATTGGGCACCAGATGCAGCCGACAGCGCGCGCGCAGCACCCGCGCCACCGGGTCGGCACGGTCGCACAGAACCGCCAGCGCGCCTTCCATCCACCATTGCGCCATGCTCTCGCCCGGATGCTGGCGGGCGAACAGCCACACCGGTAGCTCGCCCTCGCCCATCACCAGCGCGTCGATCGGGCGGCCCTCGATCGAATGGCCGAGGCAGCGATGCGCCACCCCTTCGCTGGCCGCCGCCTTCGCCACCAGGTCGTGATGGCGTTCGAGCGAATAGGGGGCGAAATAGGCGAACCAGGCGAGATCGCCCGCCGGGGCATGGCGGATGGTCAGCGTGCCCTCCCCGGCCTCCTTGTCGAACTGGGTGTCGGCGCGGGTCCAGACGGCGCGATCCTCCGACACGCAGGCGCGATAGCCCGGCCAGCCGCCCGGATAGGCCGAGCGGTTGAGTCCGGTGATCGCCAGCACCAGCTCGCGCCCGGCCGCGCCCGCGACGCGGAAATGGAACCATTGCGCGAACTCGCCGCCGACATCGGGGCGGATAGTCAGGACGGCATTCGCGCCCTCGATCTTCTCGACCACGATATTGCCGCTGTCGAAGGCGGCATCGATGGTAATGGCGGGATCGGCGGGGCGGTGGTTCATTCCACCTCGATAGTCTCTCCCGACTCTCCGGGGAAGGCGCTGAACAGCGCCCGGGCGAGCCGCGTCGCCGACGCTTGCAGGTCGGCTAAATCGCTGTCGGCGGAGGCGGAGAAGCGCGCGCGCCCCTCCCACAAGGCCGCGCCGGTGGCGTTGTCGCGGATGATCAGCCCCATCTCGGTATCGACCACGTCGCGCGGCCGCGCTGCCCCAAGGTCGATGCCCACGCCCAGGCCTACGCCCGAGCCATAGCTGCCGGTCGCAGCCCCGACCCCGACATTGACCGGCGAGCGTTCGCCGCCCGGCCGCTCGATCGTCCGATTGACCCGCAGCTCCGCCACCTGGCCTGCGCTGGTGCCCGGCACCTGCGATTGCGCCGCCTCGGCAGGGACCACGCGATAGCCCAGCCGCTCCAGTTCGGCGGCAACCGCCTGTTGATAAGCGGCGAATTCCAGGCTGTCGCCCGTTCGGCCGGGTGCCGCGCGAACCGCGATGGTCCCGCTGCCCAGCCGGGCGGGGCTGTCGCCGACGAAGCGGGTCACCTCGACCGGCGAGACATGGGTGCTGGTGCAGGCGGCGACCGCCAGGGCAGCGGCGAGACATGCGGCAAAGCGGATCATGGGGTTCAGAACGCTCCGCGCGGCCGGAGGTTGCATCCGCTGGTTCCGGCCTGCCGAATCGGGCTTGCAATCGGCCTCAGGGTGTTGTGCAGCGCAGCAATGAGCCAGGCGATTCCCGTTCTCGTCACCGGCGGCGCCGGCTATATAGGCAGCCACGCGGTCCTCGCGCTCAGGGACAGGGGGTGGCTGGTCAGCGTGATCGACGATCTGTCGACCGGCTTTCGCTTCGCGATCCCCGATGGCGTGCCGCTGTATGAAGGCGACATCGCCGATGCCGACCTGCTGGCGCGGATCTTTGCCGAGCAGGGGATGGGCGCCGGCAGCGGTGCGATCATGCACTTTGCCGGCTCGATCGTGGTGCCGGAATCGGTCGAGAATCCGCTCAAATATTACCACAACAACACCGCCAAGAGCCGTGCGCTGATCGAGGCGGCGGTGCAGGCGGGCGTGCCGCATTTCATCTTCTCCAGCACCGCGGCGACCTACGGCATCCCCGCAAGCTCGCCGATCCTCGAGGACAGCCCCAAGGAGCCGATCAATCCCTATGGCTGGTCCAAGCTGATGACCGAGCGGATGCTGGCGGACACCGCCGCCGCGCATCCGCTGTCCTTTTGCGTGTTGCGCTACTTCAACGTCGCGGGCTCCGACCCGCAGGCCCGCAGCGGCCAGTCGACCGCTGGGGCGACGCATCTGATCAAGGTCGCGGTCGAGGCGGCGCTGGGCAAGCGCGATCATGTCTCGGTGTTCGGCACCGACTACGCCACGCCCGACGGCACCGGAGTGCGCGACTACATCCATGTCAGCGACCTTGCCACCGCGCATGTGCTGGCGCTGGAGGCGCTGCTTGAACAGCCCGGCCGCTCGCTGACGATGAATTGCGGCTACGGGCGCGGCTTTTCGGTGCTGGAGGTGCTCGATGCGGTCGACCGGGTCACCAACCGGCAGATCAAGCGGGTGCTGGCGCCGCGCCGCGCAGGGGATCCCGATGCGCTGGTCTCCGACCCCTCGCGCATCCGCGCCACGCTCCCCTGGACCCCCGAGCACGACGATCTCGAGACGATCGTCACCCATGCCCTCGCCTGGGAGCGCCGGCTGGCCGAGATTCGCGGGCCGGCCTGACTCGCGCCCAGCTTGACTCGGGCGGCGCGCGGCCGTAACGGCTCGCGCTCAAAACCGGCACCGGCCCGCACCCGGTGCCGCTGCTATTTCCGAGAAGAGCCGCCATGAAGATCCGCAACAGCCTGAAGTCGCTCAAGGGCCGCCACCGCGACAACCGCGTGATCCGTCGTCGCGGCCGCACCTACGTCATCAACAAGACCAACCGGCGCTTCAAGGCCCGCCAGGGCTGATCGCCGGGCGCCGCCGTGGCGGATGCCGCCATGCCGGGCCGGGTTGCGTTCACCACCGACGGCGAGGCGAAGGTGCAGCCCGCAACCGGGCCGCAGGCCGTGGTGTTCGATGTCGGACGCGTTCTCATCGAATGGGATCTGCGTCACCTGTTCGCCCCGCTGATCGACGATCCGGGCGAGCTCGACTGGTTCCTCACCCATGTCGTCACCGAGGAATGGCACGCGCAGCATGATGCCGGCCGCCCGCTGGCGGCGATGATCGCCGAACGCAAGGCGCAGTTCCCCGGCCATGCAGCGCTGATCGACACCTACCGCGAGCGCTTCCTCGACAGCATTCCCGGCCCGGTACCGGGCACCTTCGCGCTGGTCGAGCGGCTCGCCGCGCGCGGTGTGCCGCTGTTCGCGCTGACCAATTTCGGCGCCGAGTTCTGGCCGCTCTACCGCGCCGGCGAACCGCGCCTGCGCCACTTCACAGACATCGTGGTGTCGGGCGACGAGGGGTGCTGCAAGCCCGACCCGCGCATCTATGCGATCGCCGAACGGCGCTTCGGCCACCCGCCTGCGGCGCTGCTGTTCGTCGACGACCGGCCGGACAACTGCGCCGCTGCCGCCGCGCGCGGCTGGCACACGCACCTGTTCACCGGCGCCCCGGAACTGGCGGCGCGGCTGGTGGCAGACGGACTGCTGTAAAGGGCAACCGTCTGCTCGCGGCCGGTCTGCCCAAGGCGGCCGAGCTGTATCAGGATGCGCGGCGGGGAATGGACCCGGTTGGCCCGGCTGATCGCCGCGCTTTGAGCTCTCATTGTGGGCGACCGGACCGGTGCGAAGCCCGCAGTGGGGACTCAAAACTCGAAGAATTCTTCATCCAGACTCTTGATGAAGAGTTGCTCTTCTATCCTGCACCCTACCTCGTAACGGATCATCAGCTTCCCGAGCATCTGTCCGTCGATCAGCACGATTCGTTTGCTCAAGCCGGCCGCCGTTGAGACCGCGCTTGGAGTGAACTTCGATGTCGTGACGAACAGTCCCTTGTTCG
>JACIYY010000154.1 GCA_014359685.1 Porphyrobacter sp.
CATCGATGTGGACGGGGTCGCGCTCGCCCCGGCAGGCTGGACCAACCCCGATGGCCTGCTCACGCTCACCCTGCGCCGGCCGCTGGCGGCGGGGGAGGAGGCCAGCGTCGCCATCCGCTGGTCGGGCGCGCCGCATGTCGCCCGCAATGCGCCGTGGGATGGCGGCATCACCTGGTCGCACACGCCCCAGAG
Organism: Porphyrobacter sp.; assembly: GCA_014359685.1. GTDB lineage: Bacteria > Pseudomonadota > Alphaproteobacteria > Sphingomonadales > Sphingomonadaceae > Croceibacterium. The sequence goes on from JACIYY010000154.1 coordinate 193, forward strand.
GGCCGGCGACGCGGGGAACGAGCCGTGGATCGCCACCGCCATCCAGGGCGAAGGCTGCGACATGCTGTGGCCCTGCCTCGACCATCCGAGCAAGCGGGTCGGCCTGCTCGATCTCGCGATCCGGGTTCCCGAACCGCTGGTCGCCGCCGCCAACGGACGGCTGGTGGCGGAAGAGCACGCCGATGGCTGGGCAACCTGGCGGTGGCGCGCGCGCAACCCCAACAATTACGGCGTCACGCTCCAGATCGGCCCCTACCAGCTGGCGCAGGACAGCTATGCCAGCCGCTATGGCAACAGCATCCCGCTCGCCTTCTGGCACCTGCCGGGCGAGGCGGCGGGCGCGACCCGGCTGCTGGGCGAGCTGAAGGACTACCTCGCCTTCTTCGAACAGGCGGTCGGCCCCTACCCTTTCGCGGACGAGAAGGCCGGCATCGCGCAGACGCCGCATCTGGGCATGGAGCACCAGACCATCAACGCCTACGGCAACCGCTTCCGTCTGGCGCCCGAAGGCTATGACTGGCTGCTCCAGCACGAATTCGCGCACGAATGGTTCGCCAACCAGATGACCCACCGCACCCAAGGGGAAATGTGGCTGCATGAAGGGCTGGGCACCTACATGCAGCCGCTCTATCTGCGCTGGAAGGGCGGCGATCTGCCCTACCATGCTGCGCTGTGGGACCAGCGCAAGCGCATCCTCGCGCGCGTCCCGCTGGTCTCGCCCGACCCGCAGGCGCTCGGCGATTACCTCGATAAGGCCAGCGGCTGGGGCAACGACATCTATTACAAGGGCAGCTGGATCGCCCATACCTTGCGCGAGACGATCGGCGATGCGGCCTTTGCCGCCAGCCTGCGCCGGCTGGTCTATGGCCGCGACGACCCCGCGCCCGGCAATTTCGCCCCCGTCCTGCGCGACAGCGCCGAGTTCGAGGCGATCGTCGAACAGGTGACGGGGCGCGAGATGGGCTGGTTCTTCGACACCTATCTCCGCAGCGCCGCGCTGCCCCGGCTCGACGTCCGGCGCGACGGCGCCAGCCTGGCGCTGGCCTGGCACAGCGATGCGGCCACGCCCTTCGCCATGCCGGTAGAGGTCCTCATCGGCGACCGCCTGCTGGTTGCGGTGATGGAGGGCGGGCGCGGCACGCTCGACCTCGGCGATGCCTCCGCGCCCTTTGTCCTCGACCCGGAAGGCAAAATCCTGCGCCACGATCCCGCCATCGCCGCATGGCAGGCGCAGGAGGCGGCGGCGCGCGAAGCCGCTCCGCCCGACGGCTGACAGGCACCGGCCGGCGCCGGAACGAAATCCGCGCCGCCGGCCTTGTTGCTGGACATGAGCGCGCCCTTCTCCTGGATCCGCCCCGAGCCCTGGGGCATCCACGTCGTGCCCGCCGATTGCTGGATCGACCCGGCCCGCCCGGTCGCGAGCGCACTCGTCACCCATGGCCATGCCGATCATGCGCGCGGCGGGCATGGCCGGACCATCGCCACCCCTGCGACGCTGGCGATCATGGCGCTGCGCTACCAGACGCATGAGGGCGCGCAGCCTGTCCATTATGGCGAGACGATCCGCCTGCCCGGCGGCGTCGAAGCCACCTTCGTGCCGGCCGGCCATGTCCTTGGCTCGGCGCAGATCCTGCTCGACCATGCGGGCGAGCGGGTGGTCGTCACCGGCGATTACAAGCGCCGCCCCGACCCGACCTGCGCGCCCTTCGCGGTCACCCGCTGCGACCTGTTCGTGACCGAGGCGACCTTCGGCCTGCCGGTGTTCACCCATCCGCCGATCGCGCAGGAGATCGCCACGCTGCTCGCCCGCCTCGCCGCCCATCCCGATCGCTGCGTGCTGGTCGGCGCCTATGCGCTGGGCAAGGCGCAGCGGGTCATCGCCGAACTGCGCGCCGCCGGGCATTCAGAGCCGATCTATCTCCACGGCGCGCTCGAGAGGATGTGCCGGCTTTACGAGGAATGGGGCGTGGCGCTGGGCGATCTGCGGCTGGTGGCCGATGCGCCCGGCAAGGATGCGCTGCGCGGCCGGATCGTGCTGTGCCCGCCCTCGGCGCTCAACGACCGCTGGAGCCGGCGCCTGCCCGACCCGATCACCGCCATGGCCTCGGGATGGATGCGCGTGCGCCAGCGCGCCCGCCAGCGCAACGTGGAGCTGCCGCTGATCATCTCCGACCATGCCGACTGGGGCGAACTGACCCGCACCATCGCCGAGGTCGATCCGCCCGAAACCTGGATCACCCACGGGCGGGAGGAGGCGCTGCTGCGCTGGTGCCAGCTCCACCAGCGCCGCGCCCGCGCGCTGGCCCTGGTGGGGTACGAGGATGAGGGTGACTGACACTTGCGAAGCACCTGCAGCCCGCAGCAGCAGCCAGACCGAACCCGGCAGCCTTCGAGCGGCATCATTCGCCCCTCAGCCCTTGGGAACGGGCTCTCGGGATTGAATCGCATCCGGGCCGGCCAGCCTATCCTTGGCCGGACAATGGTCCGGCCGCCGGTCAGCCGATCACGGCCTTGACGATTTTGCCCGGCGCGCGCGGCGGCTCGCCCTTGGGCAGCGCGTCGACATGCTCCATGCCGCTCTCGACCTCGCCCCACACGGTATATTGCCGGTCGAGGAAGCGGGCATCGTCGAAGCAGATGAAGAACTGGCTGTTGGCGCTGTCGGGCACCTGCGTGCGCGCCATTGAGCAGGTGCCGCGGACATGCGGCGCGGCGCTGAATTCCGCCTTCAGGTCGGGCTTGTCGCTGCCGCTCATCCCGGTGCCGGTCGGGTCGCCGCCCTGCGCCATGAAGCCGGGGATCACCCGGTGGAACACCACCCCGTCATAGAAGCCCTCGCCCGCCAGCTCCTTGATCCGGGCGACGTGGCCGGGCGCGAGGTCGGCGCGCAGCCTGATCACCACGTCGCCTCCCGTGCCGTCGCCGGTGTCGAGGGTGAGGGTAAGCGTGTCGTCGGCCATGATCGTCTCCTGCTGAGCCTTGCGGATGCCCGCCGCGATAGAAGCCCCGGCCGCGCCTGTCACCCGTTCGCAGGTCGCGTGCGGGTCCCGCGCTTGCTTTTGCTGCACGGCAGCATAGACCCGCGCCGATGGCCGACGAGGAGCTCCCTGTGCTGATCCCCGACCGCGAGGGCGATCCCCCGCGCGACGAAGGCGAGCAGCTGGACGAGGACAACCGGCTCAAGCCCGAATTCGTCAATGCCGTGCGCGCCGCCATCGCCGAGCGCGACGAGGGGCGCGCCTACGAGCTGATCGAGCCGCTCCATCCGGCCGACATCGCCGATTTGCTCGAACTGCTCGACGCGTCGGAGCGCCTGACGCTGGCCGCCGCGATCACCGACCTGATGACCGCCGAGGTCATCTCCGAGCTCAACGATTACGTCCGCGACGACATGATCGAGGCGCTGCCCGCCTCGGTCGTGGCCGGCATCGCCGAGCAGCTCGACACCGACGACGCGGTCCAGCTGATCGAGGATCT
>JACIYY010000155.1 GCA_014359685.1 Porphyrobacter sp.
ACGGGTGCTCGCGCTGACCATCGGCCATGTGTTGGAGCGCAGGCAGTTCGGCCGCGAGCTGGTGAAGTTCCAGGCGATCCAGCACGAACTCGCCAGGCTGGCCGAGGAAACCGCGGCCGCCGGGGCGGCGGCCGACATGGCGGCGGAAGCGATCCTGTCCGGGGGTGAGGCGACGCTGCCGGTGGCGGCGGCGCGCATTCGCAGTGGGGAGGCGGTGGGCACCGCGACCAGCATCGCCCACCAGCTTCACGGCGCGATCGGTTTCACGCAGGAGCACAGGCTGCACTGGTACACCACATCGCTGTGGAGCTGGCGCGACGACTATGGCGGCCAGCATCACTGGTCACAGCTGCTGGGCGGCGCGGCGATCGAGGCTGGCGGTGCCGGCTTCTGGACCTTCGTGACGGAGACCGCGTGATGGACGCGATCCGGTTCGCCAATCCCCCGCGCCACGAAGCGGCGGAACGGCTGCGCGGCGAGGTGCGGGCATTCCTGGACGAGCAGCTCAAGGATCGCTCGCCGCTCGCCCGGTCGGAGAGCTGGAACGGGTTCAGCCGCGAATTCAGCCGCGCGATGGGGCGCAAGGGCTGGCTGGGCATGACCTGGCCCAAACGATATGGCGGGCACGAACGCAGCGCATTCGAACGCTATGTCGTGGTCGAGGAGACTTTGGCCGCCGGGGCGCCGGTCGCCGCGCACTGGTTCGCCGACCGGCAGAGCGGTCCGAGCTTGCTCAGATACGGAACCGAAGCGCAGAAGATGGCGATCCTGCCCGGTATCGCGGCGGGCGAGCTGGCCTTCTGCATCGGCATGAGCGAACCCGATTCGGGCTCCGACCTCGCCGCAACGCGCACCCGCGCCGAACGCACCGGCGAGGGCTGGCGGATCACCGGCACCAAGATCTGGACCAGCAACGCGCATCGCTGCGACTGGATGATCCTGTTCTGCCGCACCTCCGGCGGGGTCGAGAAGCGCCAGGCGGGGACCAGCCAGCTGCTGGTCGACCTCAGGACCACGCCCGGCATCACCATCCGCCCGATCATCGACCTGGCCGGCCAGCACCATTTCAACGAGGTGCATTTCGAAGCGGCTCTGGTGCCGCACGACGCCCTGCTGGGGACCGAGGGGGAGGGCTGGAACCAGGTCATGAGCGAGCTGGCCTTCGAGCGGTCGGGGCCGGAGCGTTTCCTGTCCTCGATCCAGCTGATCGTCGAGCTGATCGAGGTGGTGAAAACGCGCGACAGCGATCTCGCCCGCGCCGTGGTCGGCCGGCTGACCGCGCATCTGCTGGTGCTGCGGCGGCTGTCGCGCGGAGTCGCGGCGATGCTGGAGACAGGCGAAAATCCCTCGATCCATGCCGCGATCGTCAAGGATCTCGGCGCCGTGTTCGAACAATCGGTGCCGGAGATCGCCCGCACGCTGGTCGATGCGGAACCCGGTCTGGCGTCGAGCAGCGCCTACAATGCGGTTCTCGCCAACATCATGCTCAATGCGCCGAGCTGGTCGCTGCGCGGCGGGACGAGGGAGATCCTGCGCGGCATCATCGCACGAGGGCTCGGCCTGCGCTGACCATGCCGGGCCCGGCATGGGCGCATCGTGGTCGCGGTTGGTGGCAGGGTGTGTCCAACGCGCCACGCAGGCCGGCGCGGCCGGGCCGACGCCCATCATGGCCGGCATCGAAATCCTGCGCGGCCGTCGCGCGGCGCCGCCCGCTGGCGCGGGATTCGGGCGCTCGCCCTTTGCATTACGCAAGATTCTACGAGAACCATATCGCCAGTCGCAATGTTCTTTGTCGTTTCGCCGCGTCTGCGTAATTTCCTCTAACCCGCGCTGGACGGGCGCTCCGAATGCGGAGCGGGCGCCGGGTCGCCCCGCGCGGGCGCTGTTCAGGGATCGCAGGTTCGGGGGAAGACGGTATGGTGACACGACGGACGCTGCTTGGCCGGATCGGCATGGTCGCCGGGCTGGGAGCGACCGCCGCGGCGATGCAGGCGCTGGGCATCGCCGGCATCGCCCACGCACAGGGCTGGACGCCGCCACCGCCGGGCACCGGGGCCGGGCAATCGGTCATCGTGCTGGGCGCGGGCATCGCCGGGCTGGTCGCGGCCTAGGAGCTGGAGCAGGCCGGCTTCGACGTCACCGTGCTGGAGGCGCGCGACCGGGTCGGCGGGCGCGCCTGGGCGGTCCGCAACGGCACCCGGATCGCGATGAACGGCGAAGAGACGCAGACCGTCGCCTTCGCGCCCGGGCTGTACATGAATGCCGGCCCGGCGCGCATCCCCAGCTTCCACACCGGCTTCCTCGGCTATGCGCGCAAGTTCGACGTGCCGATGGAGGTGGAGGTCAATTCCAGCCGCTCGGCCTATATCGTCGGCGCCGACGGCAGCCGCATTCGGATGCGGACCGCGATCAACGACATGCGCGGCCATATCGCCGCGCTGCTGGGCAAGGCGGTGCGGCAGGGCTCGCTCGACCAGACGCTGAGCGCCGCCGACAAGGAGAGGCTGCTGCCGTTCCTGTCGCGCTATGGCGACTTGGCGCCGGATGGCCGCTTCGTCGGCACCGAACGGTCGGGTTTCGCCCGCCTGCCCGGCGCCGGGCTGACCTTCGGTGCGCACGGCCAGCCGCTGCCGCTCGAACAGCTGCTGGCCAACGAACAGCTGCCGATGACGCTGTTCGAGGACGACATCTACATGCAGGCCACCATGCTCGAGCCGGTGGGCGGCATGGACCAGGTGCATATCGGCATCGACCGCAATTTGCGCCGCCCCAGCATCCGCGGCGCCGAGGCGCTGGAGATGGCCAATACGCCCGACGGGGTGGCGGTGGTCTGGCGCGACCGGGCCAGCGGGGAGACCCGGCGGATGACCGCCGACTACCTGATCTGCACGCTGCCGCTGCCGGTCGCGGCCGGGCTTCGCAGCAACCTGCCCGCCGCCGTGACCTCGGCGATTGCCAGCGTGCGTTATGGCGAATCCAACAAGGTCGGCTTCGACAGCCCGCGCTTCTGGGAGGCCGAGGAGCAGATCTATGGCGGCATCTCCTTCGTCGGCCCGCCGACCGGGCTGATCTGGTATCCGTCCGGAGACCTGTTCAGCGAACGCGGGATGCTGCTGGGCTGCTACAATTCGGGGCCGGTCGCTGAAGCCTTCGCGAAGATGCCGCTGGCCGACCAGATCGCCGCCGCCCGCGCCGCGGTCGAGAAGACCCATCCCGGCCATGGCGACAAGCTCGCCAACCCGGCGGTCATCAACTGGTCGAAGGTGCCCTATTCGCTGGGGCCGTGGCCCGATTGGGGGGCGATGAGCTCGGGCCGCGGGCAGGAGGGGCACATCGATGCGCCCGCCTATACCCTGCTGCAGCAGCCGGCGGGGCAGATCTACTTCGCCGGCGCCCATCTCAGCCAGACGCCGGGCTGGCAGGAGGGCGGCATCCAGTCCGCCTGGGTGCAGGTCTCCGCCATCGTCGACAGGGTCCGCCAGCAGGAGCGCCGCGCGGCCTGACCGGGCCGGCGATCAGTCAGGGAGCAACGAACAGGATAGTCGCGGGAAGTTTTGGGGGGATGTGCCCGGAAGGTTCAGGAGAACCAAGGGGGTAAGCCGCATGATCACTTCGCACCACGTATCGCTCGCCGCCCTCGCGGCGGCCCTCGCATTCGCCGTGCCGGCCGGGGCACAGGAGATCGCCGCCGGGCAGGGGACCGAGCCGGAGGGTCCGCGCGCCGCCAATGTGGCCGGCGCCGATTCGATCATCGTCACCGGCACCCGCCGGACCGATCGCACGGTGACCGAATCCGCCGTCCCGGTCGACGTCTTCACCACCGAGGATCTGGCAAGGCAGCCCAGCCCCAACCTCCAGACAATTCTCAAGAACCTCGTCCCGTCCTTCAACCAGCAGCGCAATGCCGGCGCCGACGGATCGGCCTTCGTCCGCCCGCCGACGCTGCGCGGCCTGCCGCCAGACCAGATCCTGGTCCTCATCAACGGCAAGCGCATGCATCGCAGCGCGCTGGTGCAGGTCGCCGGGGATTCTCTCTCGACCGGCTCGCAAGGCCCCGATCTGTCGCAGATCCCGGCGGTGGCGCTCGGCCGGGTCGAGGTGCTGCGCGACGGCGCGGCGGCGCAATATGGCTCCGACGCGATCGCCGGCGTCATCAACCTCGCTCTGCGCGAGGATGACAGCGGTTACGAGCTGAACGCCCGCTATGGCCAGACCTACGAGGGCGATGGCGAGGACATCCAGATCTCGGGCAATGCCGGCTTCGCGCTGGGCGAGGGGTTCGTGAACCTGTCGGCCGAATTCGTCGATCAGTCGCTGTTCAACCGCGCGCTCGACCGGCCGGATTCGGCGCCGCTGCGCGAATTGGGGATCGACGTGCCGAGCCCGCCGACCCGCTACGGCCAGCCGGAAAGCCAGGCCTACCGCGTGGTCATCAACTCGGCGGTTCCGGCCGGCGACAATGCGGAGGTCTATTTCTTCGGCAATTACGGCTATGCCGACCAGGAGGTCGACTTCAACTATCGCCGCCCGATCAGCGTCACCGTGCCCGGCCCGATCCCGGCGCCGGGCCTGCCGCAGCTGCCGCCCCAGACCTTCGGCAAATCGGTGGCGACGATCTATCTCGACCCCATCCCTGGCCTCAGGACAGAGACCGGCGCGCCGGTCTATGACGCCACCGGCCGCACCTTCGAAGCCAGCGAGTTCTTCCCCGACGGCTTCGTGCCCCTGTTCATGAGCACCAACGAGGATATTTCGGGCGTGCTCGGCTATCGCGGCGAAACCAGCTTCGGGCTGCTGTTCGATGTCAGCGGTGCAACCGGGCGGGACCGGATCCGCTACAAGATGAACGAAACGCTCAACCCCTCGCTGGGGCCGAATTCGCCGACCGAGTTCTACCTGGGCTATCTCGAACAGCGCGAAACCAACCTCAACCTCGATCTCAGCTATCCGCTGGAGGTGGGTTTTGCCAGTCCGCTGAACATTGCCGGCGGCCTCGAATTCCGGCGGGAGACCTATGTCGTCGGCCTCGGCGACCAGGCGTCGTATCAGATCGGGCCTTACGCGACGCAGACCGTTCAGCGCCCGGACGGGACGCGCTTCCAGGCCACGGCGGCGGTGGGGGCCAACGGCTTCCCCGGCTATGGACCGGATTCCACCGCCGACGGATCGCGCAACAGCTATTCGGCCTATATCGACCTGGAGGCCGATATCGTCGAGGCGTTCACGCTGGGCATCGCCGGGCGTTACGACGAGTTCGACGATTTCGGATCGACCGTGAACGGCAAGATCAGCGCCCGCTATGCGCTCAGCGATGCGATCGCGGTGCGCGGGGCGGCGAGCACCGGTTTCCGCGCGCCGACGCCGGGGCAGATCTTCACCTCCAACGTCCAGACCGGCTTTCCCAACGGCAGCACGGTGCCGGTGGCCACCGCCACCGTCACCGCCGACAGCGTGACCGGGCGCTATTTCGGCTCGGTCCCGCTGACGCCGGAGGAATCGGTCAGCTTCTCGGGCGGGGTGGTGATCACGCCCGGCTCCGGCTTCGACCTGACGATCGACTATTACAATATCGAGGTCAGCGACCGCATCGCCATCACCTCGGCCTTCGTGGTGACGCCGGACGATCAGGTCCAGCTTGCCGCGCTTGGCGTTCCCAATGCCTTCGATCTGGGGCGGGTGAATTACTTCACCAACGGGTTCAAGACCCGCACCCAGGGTGTCGATGCGGTGCTGTCGCATCGGGCGACCACCGGCTTGGGCAGCTTCAACACCTCGCTGGCGATCAATTACAACAAGACCGAGGTGACCGAACGCACGGTGGAGGCCGCGATCGACCTTCAGCGGGTGGCGAATATCGAGGGGCTGACGCCCGAGTTCCGGGGCGTGCTGGCGACGAGCTGGGCCTCTGGCATCTTCGATGCCACCGGCCGGCTCAACTATTACGGCGAGATCACCTCCTACAACAGCTCAGCCACCGCTTTGAGCGACCCGACGGTCCAGCGCTTCGGCGCCGATATCAGCTTCGACCTGGAGGTGGGGGTGACGCTGGCGGAGCGGTTCCGGATCGCGGCCGGGGCGGAGAACCTGTTCGACGCCTATCCGGAAAAGGAGGTGCGCAACATCTACCCGCAGACCGGCGCGCAGGCCAGCGGACGGATCTATAACGATGCCTCGCCGCTCAGCTATATGGGCGGCTTCTGGTATGTGCGGGCCGGCGTCAAGTTCTGACGCCGACCCTCTGCGCCGGCACCCGCCAGCGGCAAACGCCCCTGGCCGGTGCCGGAGCAGCGTGAGATGGTTTCGTTTTCAGACAAGGGCGCGGAGGGCCTTGCTCCGCCGCCCGACCAGGGAGAATGCCATGCCTCGTTTCACCCATCGCCTGCTGATCGCCGCCGCCATTGCCGGCCCGGCCGCGCTGTTTGCCGCGCCGGCGGCCGCCGATCACCATCTGCCCGGCGAGGCCGCGCCGCTGATCGAGCGCCATGCCAACAATCCGCCGGGCCTGATCCTGCAGGGCGTGACCGTGCGGCCGGGCGCGACCATGCTCTATCTGTCGGGACAGCTGCCTTCGCCGATCGACCCGGCAGCCACCGCCGCCAGGCAGCCGGCCGAGATCACATCGGCCGATTTCGGCGACACCCGGACCCAGACGATCAGCACGCTGGAGAAGATCGAGACGATCCTCGCCGCGCATGGCTATGCGATGTCGGACGTCATCAAGATGACCGCCTTCCTCGCCGGCGATCCCGCGCTGGACGGGCGGATGGACTTTGCCGGCTTCAATGCGGGTTTCCGCGAGTATTTCGGCACCGAGGAGAACCCCAACACGCTGGCCCGCTCGACCGTGCAGGTGGCGGCGCTGGCGGCACCCTATTTCCTGGTCGAGCTTGAGGTCGTGGCCGCCAAATAGCGGCCAGGCGGCCCCCGCCTCGCCCGGCGCCAGGTCGCGCCGGGCGTCGGCATTGGCGAGGTAGCGCCAGCCCTGATGCGCGCGGCGCGGGCGCGGGTCCACCAGCACCAGTTCGGGCGCGAAGCGGATCTGGCATCGGCCATCGCCGCTCTGCCCGAAGCCGCGGATCCCGGACCGCGCGACCAGCGTGTGATCGATGATCCAGTAGAGCGATCCGCCCGAACGGCGCCGCGCGCTATCCGGTCAGCCCGGTCGCCACCGCCAGCCCGAGAAAGGCGAAGAAGCCCATCGAATCGGTGATCATCGTCACGAACACGCTGGAGGCGACCGCAGGGTCCTGCCCGATCCGGTCGAACAGCACCGGCACGCAGACCCCGGCAAGGCCCGCGACGAGGATGTTGATCACCACCGCCGCCGCGATCACCGCGCCCAGCGCCGGGGAGAACACCAGCGCGGTGGCGATCCCGGTCAGCGCCGCGACGGTGATGCCGTTCAGCATCGCCACCCTGATCTCCCGCCACAGGATGCGCCGCGTGTTGGAGCGGGTCAGCTGGTTGGTGGCGATGGCGCGCACCGTCACCGCCATGGTCTGGGTACCGGCATTGCCGCCGATGCTGGCGACGATCGGCATCAGGATAGCGAGCGCCACCAGCGCCTCGATCGCGGCGCCGAACCCGGCGATGATCGAGCTGGCGACCAGCGCGGTGCCGAGATTGGCGACCAGCCAGCGCACCCGCGCCGAATAGGCATCGCGCAGCGGTTCGTTGATGTCGCCTTCGCCCGCGCCCGACAGCAGCAGCGCGTCCTCGCCCGCCTCCTCCTGGATGATGTGGAGGATGTCATCGACCGTCAGCTGCCCGACCAGCCGGCCGCTCTCATCCACCACGGCGGCGGAAATCAGGCCGTATTTCTGGAACCGGAGGGCGACCTCCTCCTGATCCATGGTCACCGGGATCAGCGCCTGGTCGCGCTTCATCACATCCATCAGCGGGATGTGGCGCGGGGTGCGCAGGATCCAGCTGAGCTGGCAGGTGCCGACCGGGCGGTGGCGGTGATCGACCACGAACACCTCCCAGAACTCGGTCGGCAGCTCGTCATGGTCGCGCAGATAATCGATCAGGTCGCCGACGCTCATATGTTCGGGCACCGCCACCAGCTCGCGCTGCATCAGGCGGCCGGCGGTCTCATCGGGATAAGCGAGCGCGCTTTCGATCGCGGCGCGATCCTCGGGGTCGAGCTCGGCGAGGACCGCGCGCTGGTCCTCGGGCTCCAGATCCTCGATCAGCTGGACCGCGTCGTCGGTGTCGAGCTGCTCGGCGATGCCG
>JACIYY010000156.1 GCA_014359685.1 Porphyrobacter sp.
CTCACCTCTGGACTTGGCGGCTGGTCCTCGGGCCGCAGATTGGCGACCAGGTTGCTCTGCATCGCCATGCCCAGCAGTTGGTCGCGCGCGGCGGTCAACTGCTCGCGGCCGACGCCGCCGATATCCTCCAGCTTCATGGTGAAGCCGCTGGCATTGCCCAGCGACTGGATCGGCGGCGGCTGGATGACGAAGGCGATCGCGCTGTCCAGCTGCGAGAACACGCCCATCGCCCGGCCGAGAAGCGCGTCGGCGCTGCTTTCGCTGGCGCCGCGCTCCTCCCAAGGCTTGAACGTGGCGAACATCAAGGCGTTGTTTTGGCCGCGCCCGAAGAAGCTGAAGCCGCGCACGAGGACGACGTTGTCGACCTCCTCCTGCGCAAGCCAGAACCCTTCCACCTTGTCCAGCGCCTCGTCGGTGCGTTCCTGCGTCGCGCCGGCCGGCGACTGGACTGCGGTGATCAGGAAGCCCTGGTCCTCGGTCGGGAGGAAGCCGCCGGGCAGGCGCGTGAACAGCAGCGCCGTCAGCGCGACCATTGCCGCGAACACCGCGAGACCGCGCATCGGGCGAGCAAGGATGCGCTCATTGGTCCGGCCATAGCGGACGGTTGTTTTCGCGAACCAGCGATTGAACCCGGCGAAGAAGCGGGCGACGCCGGCGCGGACGCGATCGAACAGGCCCCGTATGCCGGTCCGCGGGGGCGGCGTCTGGTGATCCGCCGCCTCGGGTCCGGTCTGCGGGCGCGGTTCGATTGCATCGGGGTCGGTCTCGTCCGGGCCATGCGCCATTGGCTTCAGGAAGGTCGCGCACAGCGCCGGGGTCAGCGACAGCGCCATCAGCGCCGAGAACAGGATCGAGATCGCCAGCGTCACCGAGAACTGGCGGTAGATGCCGCCGGTCGATCCGGGGAAGAAGGCCATCGGCACGAACACCGCGACCAGCACCAGCGTGATGCCGATGATTGCGCCGGTGATCTGGTCCATCGCCTTGCGCGTCGCCTCCAGCGGCGGCAGGCCCTCCTCGCGCATGATCCGCTCGACATTCTCGATCACCACGATGGCGTCGTCGACCAGGATGCCGATCGCCAGCACCATGCCGAACAGCGACAGCACGTTGAGCGAGAAGCCGAACAGCAGAAGCCCGAGGCAGGCACCGGCCAGTGCGATCGGGACCACCAGCGTCGGAATGATGGTCGCGCGCCAATTCTGAAGGAACAGCAACATCACGAGGAAGACCAGCGCCATCGCCTCCACCAGCGTAATCACCACCTCCTCGATCGAGGTCGAGACGAACGGCGTGGTCTGGTAGGGGATCGTCCAGCCGATGCCGGGCGGCAGCGTGCGGCCAATCTGCTCCATCCGCGCCTCTACGCCTGCGGCCGTGGAAAGCGCGTTGGCGCCGGTCGCCAGCTGCACGCCCATGCCGGCCATCGGCTCGCCGTTGAGGGAGGCCGAGGTGGCGTAGCTCTGCGCACCCAGCTCGACCCGCGCGACCTGCCCCAGGCGGACCGCGCCGCCGCCGGTGTCGGCGCGCAGGATGATATTCTCGAACTCCTCGACCGTCGAGAAGCGTCCCTGGGTGGTGATGTTGGCGGTAATCTGCTGGCCGTCACCGACTGGCTGCGCCCCGATCGCCCCGCCCGCAGTCTGCGCGTTCTGCTCGCGCACCGCCGTCAGCACCTGCGACGGCGTCAGATTGTAGCTGGCCAGCGCGTCCGGATCGAGCCAGATCCGCATCGCGTAAGGGGAGCCGAACAGGGTCACGTCGCCCACCCCGTTGACGCGGCGCAACTGGTCGAGAACCTGGTTGGAGGCGATGTTGCCGAGATCGGTGGTGTCCAGCGCCCCGGTCTCCGAGGTCAGCGCCACGATCATCACGAACCCGGTGTTCGCCTGGCGCACGGTGATGCCCTGGCGGCGGACCTCCTCCGGCAGGCGCGCCTCGACCGTGCTCAGGCGGTTCTGCACTTCGGTCTGCGCGATGTCGATATTGGTCCCCGCCTCGAAGGTGACGGTGATCTGAACGCTGCCGTCCGCCTGGCTGGCGGAATTCATGTAGAGAAAGCCTTCGACGCCGTTCAGCTGCTCTTCGATCACCTGCGCGACATTGACCTCCAGCGTCTCTGCGTCGGCGCCGGGATAGATCGCGGTGATGGTCAGCGAGGGCGGGGCGACCTCGGGATATTGCTCGATCGGCAAAGCGCGCAGGGCGATCACGCCACCCAGCAGGATCGCCAGCGCGATCACCCAGGCGAAGATCGGGCGGTCGATGAAAAAGCGGGGCATCTGCTCAGTTCGCCGGGCGCGCGGTGGGGGTCGGCGCTGGCGTGCGCGCGGCGGGCCTCCGTCCGGTGGGCGGATCGGCGCGGGTCACCGGCGCGCCGGGGCGGATCTTCTGGAGATTGCTGGTAATCACGGCGTCGCCGCGCTTCAGACCGCTTTCGATGATCCAGCGCCCGTTGACGAGGGCGCCCAGTTGCACCGGGCGCACCGCCGCCGTGCCGTCCTCGGCAATGACGAACACCGATCCGCCCCCTTCGGACACCATCACCGCCCGCTGCGGGACGGAAATGCCGTTGTTGATCTGGCCGGCATAGATACGGGCGCGCACGAACTCACCCGGGATCAGCAACCCCCCGGGGTTGGCGAACTCGGCCCGCAGCGCAACGGTGCCGGTCTCCTCGTCAACCGAGAAATCGAGGAAGTCGATGTAGCCGACGACGGGATGTTCGGCCCCGTCAGCCTGGATCAGGCGGACCTCGACCCGATCATCTGGTCCCATGTCGATCTCCCCCGTCTCCACCGCCCGGCGCAGTTCCAGAACCTCGCTCACCGATTGCGAGAATCGGACATAGATCGGGCTGATCTGCTCGATCCTGGTCATCAGCGTCGCCTCGGGCTGGCTGACCAGCGCACCTTCGGTCACAAAGGCAGGGCCGGCGCGACCCGAGATCGGTGCGCGAACGGTGGTGTAGCCGAGCTGGAGCGATGCGGCCTGCAACTGGGCACGAAACTGGGCCACGTTGGCCTCCGCCTCGCGCGAGGCGGCGAGGGCGGCGTCGTATTCCTGCCGGCTGATGGCATTCTCGGCCACCAGCGGCCGATAGCGTTCCACCACGGCGCGCGCATTGGCGGCGGTCGCCTGCGCACGCTGCAGACTCGCCTCGGTCTGCGCGTAGCTGGCGCGCAGCTCGCTGGGATCGATCCGGAACAGCGGCTGCCCCTGCGCCACGTCGGTCCCTTCGCGGTACAGGCGCTGCTGGACGATGCCGGTGACCCGCGCACGCACCTCCGCCGTGCGGACCGGCTCGACACGGCCGGGCAGTTCCACCACGTTGGGAACCGCGCCCGGCTCGACGACGATCGTGCGGACCGGTACCGCCTGGGGCGGAGGGGCCTGCTCTGGCTGCGAACAGGCGGCAAGGCTGAGTGCCGCCAGAGCGATCGGAACCAGACGAACCATGAACGACCTCTTTTTGCAGATGCGAGCGCGTAATATGCATTACATTCCGATCCGCAAGGGGTAATAATGGCTGCCATGGCGACCGACCCCGAAAAATCGGACGAGCGGCTGGCGCAACGGCGGGCCGCGCTGCTGGTGGCTGCGCGGCGCCTGTTCCTCGACGTGGGATTCGAGGAGACGACGCTCTCCCACGTGGTGGCCGAGGCGGGCGGATCGCTGTCCACGCTCTACAAGCTGTTCGGCAGCAAGGAAGGGCTGCTGCACGCGGTGGTGTTCGAGATGGTGCAATCGGGCGCCGACGTGATCCGCGAGATCGGGCGCAAGGGTCTGACCCCCGCCGCCGCGCTGATGGAGGTGGGGGAGGAACTGCAACGCCGCTTCCTCTCGCCCGAGGATGTCGCGCTGGTCCGGGTCTTGATCACCCGCAGCGCCTGCGATCCGGATTTCGCCCGCGCATTCTTCGAGCGGACCCGCAAGCCCACCATCGGGGCGCTGGAGGCTCTGTTCACGCGCTGGCAGGAGCAGGGGCTGGGGGTGGCGATCCCGCCCAACCTGCTGGCGCGGATATTCCTGTCTGTCCTGATCGAGGATCTGCGCTCCGAGATGTTCTTCCAGACGCCCTTCTGCGGCCTGTCGGACGAGGAGCGCGATTTCCGCATCGGGTTCTTCCTGCGCGGTGCAGGCCTGCGCGACGATCTTCGAGACGGCGGGCTTTGACACGGCGGGCTTTGAGACGGCGGGCCGCTTTACCGATTGGCAAGGCAGTCACCGTAAATGCCCGCAGGTGGCCAGCGAACCGATCGACCTTCCGAGACTGCGTGGGGAGCTGACCGTCGGGCGTCTCCTCGGCCTGTCCGGCCCGGGGGGAGCGGAATGGGTCCATCTGCGGGTGCTGCAGCTGGGCGGGATGGCGCGATCGGCGCAGCTTCGCACGATCATTCTCCTGCTGCCCGCGATCCTTGTCGCAAGCATCGCAACCGGGCGCTACTCGCCCGCGCAGGTTGCAGGCTGGGCCACGCTGTGGTGCGCGCTGGGATGGCTCGCAGTGCAGGCCGACCAGACGCTGGCCCAGGCGCATCCGGGTACCCTGAGGCTTCGGCATCTGTGGAGCCATGCGCTGGTGGTCGGCGGCTCCGCGCTCGCATGGGCGATGCCGCTGGTGCTGACGGCGCCCCATGCCAGCCTGATCGACCATGTTGGACTCGCGATCGTGGCGGCGTTGATGGTCGGGGCGCTGGCCTTCGCAACGCCGGCGACGCCGCTCGCGACGCTGGTGTTCGCCATCGCGCTCGGTGCGGCGACCATCACCGGCCTGGCCATGCGCGGGGCGTGGACCTATGCCGGCGCCGCCATCGCGGTGTTCGGCATGGCCGGCTGGGCCGCGCTGGAGGTGGCGCGCGGACATCTCGCAACTCGCCTGGCGGAGGCCGAGCTGGCGGACCGCAGCAAGCTGGTGTCGCTGCTGCTGCGCGAGTTCGAGGAGGACGAGGCCGACTGGCTGTGGCAGATCGACACTGCCTGCAGGGTGCGCGGCGTCAGCCCCCGCTTCGCCCTGGCACTGGAGCAGGAGCCACGCGCGGTCGAGGGGCGATCGTTCATGGAACTGCTGTGCGGATCCGGCTGGGGCACCGGCGCCTGCGCGCCCAGCCTCTATGCGCTGGACGAACAACTGAAGCTGTGCCGCAGCTTCTCCGACCTGCTGGTCCAGGTCGATGTCGGCGGGAAGGAGCACTGGTGGAAGCTGTCGGGCAGTCCACTGATCGACGCCCATGGCCGCTTCGCCGGCTATCGCGGCGTCGGCTCCAACGTGACCGAGCAGCGCAGGACCGAAAAAAAGATCGAGTTTCTCGCCCGGCACGACCCGCTGACCGGCCTGCCCAACCGCTCCCGGCTGATCGAAGCGTTGCAGGATGCGCTGAATGCAGTCGAGCGGCGCGGCATCGGCTGCGCGGTGCTGCTGATCGACCTCGACCGCTTCAAGGCCGTCAACGACACGCTCGGGCATCCGGTGGGTGACAAGCTGCTGGTGCAGGTCGCGGCGCGGCTGCGCGAGGCGGTGGGCCGGTCGGGCCATCCCGCGCGCCTTGGCGGTGACGAGTTCGCGGTGGTCGTCCCCGACCTGCACGCCGCGCCGGCGGAGGACGTAGCGGAGGCCTTGATTCAGCATCTGTCGCATCCGTTCGAGGTCGATGGCCATCTGCTGTCGATCGGCGCCAGCGTCGGATCGGCGTGCGCGCCGGGCGATGGTGTCTGTGTCGACGTGCTGCTGCGCCATGCCGACCTGGCGCTCTACCGTGCCAAGAGCGACGGGCGCGGCATTCATTGCCGCTACATCCCCGCCTTGCGAGCCGACGCCGAACAGCGGCGCGGGCTGGAACAGGCGCTGCGCCACGCCGTCGCGCGCGAGGAGCTGCAGCTTGCCTTCCAGCCGATCGTGGAGGCGAGCGCCGAGCGGATCATCGGCTTCGAGGCGCTGCTGCGCTGGCACAGCGAACAGCATGGTGCGGTTGCGCCTGATCGCTACATCCCGCTGGCGGAAAAGACCCGGCTGATCGTGCCGATCGGCGAATGGGTGCTGTTCGAGGCCTGCCGCGAGGCGGCGCGCTGGCCGAAAGGGTCACGCCTGGCGATCAATGTGGCGGGCCAGCAATTGCTGGAACCCGGCTTCGCCGCCCTTGTCGCCCGCGCGCTTGGCGATGGCGGCCTGCCGCCGCACCGGCTCGAGATCGAGCTGACCGAGGGCACCCTGCTGCGCTACCCTGCCAGCGCGCTGCGGACGCTGGAGGAGCTGGCGCGGCTCGGCTGTGCGCTGGCGCTCGACGATTTCGGCACCGGCACGTCGTCGCTCGGCCAGCTTCGCCAGCTCAACCTGTCGCACATCAAGATCGACCGCAGCTTCGTGCGTGGCGCCGCCTGCGGCGATGCCGAAGGGCTGGCGATCGTCCGGGCGGTGGTGGCGATGGCGCAGAGCATCGGCATGGGCACCACCGCAGAGGGGGTGGAAAGCGCGGAGGAGGCGGTGCTGATGCGCCAGTTCGGCTGCACCCGGCTGCAAGGCTATTTCTACGGCCGCCCGATGCCAGCGGGGGAGGCACTGACGCTCGCGCTTGCCTCCTGTCAGATGCTGCCGCCGCCCGACGACCCGCCCGAGGTGGTGGCGGCGTGAACCGGCGCGCGAGAGCCCTCGCACCGCCCGCCGGTCAGGCGCTGACGAGACCCCGGACCGCCGCCTCGAACAGCGCACGGCCATCGCGCCCGCCCTGCTCGTCCTCCATGGCGCGTTCGGGATGCGGCATCATCCCCAGCACCCGGCCGCTGGCATCCAGCACCCCGGCGATGTCGCGCTGCGATCCGTTGCAGGCGTCGAGATAGCGGAAGGCGATCCGCCCTTCTCCCTCCAGCCGGTCGAGCGTGTCCGCGTCGGCAAAGTAATTGCCGTCATGATGGGCGACCGGGATGCGGATCACCTGCCCGGGGGCATAGCCGGCGGTGAACAGCGAACGGGTGCTCTCCACCCGCAGCGGCACGGTCCGGCAGATGAAAGTCTGGCCGGCGTTGCGCATCAGCGCACCGGGCAGCAGACCGGCCTCGGTCAGCACCTGGAAGCCGTTGCACACGCCGAGCACCGGCACGCCTGCCTCCGCCGCCGCCTTGACCGCGCGCATCACCGGGCTGTGCGCGGCCATCGCGCCCGAGCGCAGGTAATCGCCATAGGAAAACCCGCCGGGCAGCCCGATCAGGTCCAGCCGGTCGGGCAGGGCGGTGTCGCCGTGCCACACGCGCAAGGCTGGCGTGCCCGAGACCGTCTCCAGCGCGACTGCCAGGTCGCGGTCGCAATTGGAGCCGGGGAAGGTGATCACCGCCGCGCGGAACGCCATCAGCCCGGCTCTCCCGATGTCGCGGCAGCAGCGCGGGCGGGCGTTTCGATCCGGTAATCCTCGATCACCATATTGGCGAGCAGGTCGCGGCACATCGCCTCCAGCGCCTCGTCCGGGGTGTCGTCGGCCACGTCGAGTTCGATCAGCCGTCCGACGCGGACGTCGCGCACGCCGGCAAAGCCCAGCCCCTCCAGCGCATGATGGACGGCACGTCCCTGCGGATCGAGTACGCCGGGCTTCAAGCTGACATGGACACGGACCTTCATTGGACAATCCGGTATCGGGCAATCCGGCATCGGAGGAGCGGCATCGGGCGAGGGGCCTTTCGGGGGGAGGGGACCATCGGGCGCGCCTATGCCGCGTGCCGCCGGCTGCGGCAAGGGGGGGCGCCCGAGAGGGGCGCGCTTCGTCATCCTATCCCGTCGCCGGCGGGCTGGCCGCCTCCTGTGGACCTGAGTGCTGCGGCAGGACAAGGATCGCAACCGCCGCATCGGGTTGCAGGTAGCGTGCGGCGGTGGCCTGCACCTCCTCGGCGGTGATCGCGGCCAGCGCTGCCTTGCCGGCGCGGAACCGCTCGATCCGCTCCGGCTCGGTCTGCGCGCGCTGGACCAGCGCCATCCAGCCGGCATTGGTCTTCAGCGCATTGTCATAGCCTTCCAGCAGCGGCTGGCGCGCACGCAGCAGCGTGTCCGCGTCCACCGGCTCTGCGGCGAGGGCGCGGATCGTGTCGAGCATCGCCGCGCGCGCGGCATCGACCTGCGCGGTTTCGACCGAGGCCGCGACCGCGAACTGCCCGTATCCGCTCCAGGTGCGCGACTGGGTGGCGGAGACGCCGGGGGAATAGGTCTGGCCCAGCTCTTCGCGCAGCTCCTTGGTCAGCGCAAGCCGGACCACCCGCTCGAGCAGTTCGAGGCGCAGGCTCTCGAGGAAATCCTCGTCGTCGCGGGTCGGCCAGCTCAGCCGGATCAGCGCCTGGTCGGGCGCGCCGGCATGGCGCACAATGCGCAGGCTGCGGTCGGCGGTGAACGGGCGGGTGCGGTTGTCGGCATAGGGGCGGAAGTCCGGCTCGCGCGCGGGCAGGGCGCCCAGCGTGGCGGCGACGAGGGCGATCGCGCGATCCGCCTCGAAATCGCCGACCAGCGCCAGCTCCAGCGCGCCGCGCGCCAGCCGGTCGCCGATGGCCGCGCGCAATTCCGCGAAGCCGAGCGCCCGATAGGCCTCCTGCGGCTGGAGGCTGAAGCGCGGGTCGCCATCCGACAGGATCGCGCCCAGCGCGTTGGACAGCGCAGCTTCCGGCGTGGCGTCGCGGCGGGCGAAGAAATCGGCGATATTGCGGCGATATTGCGCCTCCCCCTCGGGCCGGTAGCCGGGATCGCTGAGCGCGGCGGCGAGCAGCTGGAGCTGCAACTCCAGGTCGCGCGGCGTGGTCGTGGCGGCGAGGGTGAACGCTTCCTCGGCCGCGCCGATGGCGAATTCGACGCTGCGGCCGGCAAGGATCGACTGCAGCTCGTCGGTCGAATGCCGGCCCAGCCCGCCATTGGGCAGGACATGAACCATCGCGGTCGCCAGCGGCTGTTCGCTTGTGTTGAGCATCTGCCCGCCATCCACCGCCAGCCGGACCATGACCCGCCCCTGCTGCAACCGGGTCGGCTTCAGGTTCAGGCGCAGCCCGTTGGCGAACACCACCTGCCGGATGCCGAGATCGACGGTGGTGGTGTCGGCCACGACCGCGCCGGCCGGGCCGAAATCGGTGTAGGCGAAGCTGGCGGGTGCATCCTGGTCGCCGGGCGACAGATCGACCGCCATGCCCGCCCCCCACGCCGCGCGCAGCGCCGCCGCGCCGCCTGCGGGCGGGGTGCGGCCCTGGAAGCGGATCAGCGGGTTTTCGAGCGGCACCAGCTCCGCCCGGATCGCGGCCATTACCGCCTCTGGCGTGATCTGCGGCGCAAAGGCGTCGAACCGGGCGAGCGCGCTTTGCGGCGTGGTGGGGATGCGCTCGTCGGCCAGCAGCGACATGGCAGCGGCGACGTGGCTGGCATTGGAGCGGGTCTCGGCACCCGCCGCCGCCACCTCCATGGCGGTCCGCAGGGTGGCGAGCTGTTCGGCCACCTCCGCCGGCGTGAAC
>JACIYY010000157.1 GCA_014359685.1 Porphyrobacter sp.
GGCGGTCCTTTCGCCGTCAGTGGATCAGGAAGACGAGCAGGAACAACGGGATCACGAAGCCCGCGCCCACGATCGGCCAGGTCGACGGGCGCCGCCTTGCATGAAGCTGGAGCAGCAGCAGCCCGGTCAGGCTGAAGATCACGCAGGCGGCGGCGAAGATGTCGATGAACCACGACCACACCGGGCCGGTGTCGCGGCCCTTGTGGAGGTCGTTGAGATAGGCGATCCAGCCGCGCTCGGTATCCTCGTGCAGCACTGCACCGGTCGCGCGGTCGATCGCCACCCAGCCATCGCCGCCGGCGCGCGGGAGCGGGATGTAGAGCTCCTCCTCGCTCCATTCGGGCGCGCGGCCGGAGACATCGACACCCCATTGCGTGTCCAGCCACTCGGCCACCGGGCCGGGCACCGGCGTGTCCGCATCGCTGCCCTCGACCTGCGCCAGCGCCGCCGCCGCGTCATCGGGCAGCGTGCCCTCATTCGTAATGACAACCGGCGTGCTCTCGATCGCGGCCGCATGGTTGAGGGTGATGCCGGTGATCGCGAACAGCACCATCCCCACCAGACACAGCGCGCTGCTCATCCAGTGCCAGGTGTGAAACTGGCGCTTCCAGAAGGCGGGGATGGCGCCGCTGCGCGCTGGACCCGCGACCGGGCGTGCCGGGGCACGGTCAGTCGCAGTGAGGCCCGCACCGGGAGGGTCAGACTGGGGCGGCATCATCCGGTCGGCCATTCTCGCATGGCCGCGCTTTGCTGCAAATGAGAATGGAAATCAATAGGCCTTCGCCTGGGGCGCGAAAAGCGACCGTGGCCGATCATCGGCCTTGGTCCGGCTTGCGAGGCGCGGCTAGGGGATACGGCATGACACCGCCCGATCCGGCCCCGGCCGCGCCGTCGACCGCCCACCGGCCCGCCCATCGCCGCACGGTGCTGGCGATGCTGCTGGTGGTTTATGTGTTCAACTTCGTCGACCGGCAGATCCTGGCGATCCTCGCCGCGCCAATCCAGGCCGAATTGCGCCTCGACGACGCGCAAATGGGGTTGCTGGGCGGGATCGCCTTCGCGCTGCTCTACTCCACCCTTGCGGTGCCGCTGGCGGCACTGGCGGACCGCACCAGCCGGTCGTGGGTCATCGCCGTCTCGCTGGTGGTGTGGAGCGGCTTCACCGCTTTGTGCGGGTTTGCCACCAGCTTCTGGCAGATCTTCCTCGCCCGCGTCGGCGTCGGCATAGGCGAGGCGGGCGGAGTGGCCCCGTCCTATGCGCTGATCGGCGAGTATTTCCCCAGCCAGCAGCGGGCGCGGGCGCTGTCGATCTATTCGCTGGGCATCCCGCTGGGGTCGGCGGCCGGCGTGCTCGCGGGCGGCTACATCGCCGCGCGGGTCGACTGGCGGCTGGCCTTCCTCGTGGTCGGGCTGGCGGGCATCGTGGTGGCGCCGCTGTTCAAGCTGCTGGTGCGCGACCGGCCCTCCGCCGCCCCGGTCGCCGGCCAAGCGGAGGCGGAGGACCGCCCCTCGGTCGCCGGCACCGCCGCCGTGCTGGCGCGCAAGCCCGCATTCTGGCTGCTGGCTTTTGGCGCCGCATCGGCCTCGATGTTCGGCTATGGCTCGGCGTTCTGGCTGCCCAGCCTGCTCCAGCGCAGCTTCGGCCTCGATCTGATCGAGACTTCGCAGTTCTACGGTGCGCTGCTGCTGGTCGGCGGGGTCGCCGGGATGCTCGCCGGCGGCTGGCTGGGCGATGCCCTGGGGCGCCGCGACCGCGCCTTTTACGGGTGGATTCCGGCCATCGCCTTCGTCGCGATCGTGCCGCTCTTCGCCGCCGGCGTGCTGAGCGCGGGCGCGCTGGCCGCGTTCGCGCTGCTGCTGGTGCCGCAGGCGCTGTCCTATTTCTGGTTCGGGCCGGTCCTTACCGCCGTGCAGCATTTGGTGGTCCCTGCCGCCCGCGCCACCGCCTCGGCGCTGTTCCTGCTGATCAACAATCTGATCGGGCTGGGCGGCGGCATCTATGCGCTTGGCGCGCTGTCGCAGCACCTGTCGGCGGTCCATGGCGAGGAGGCGCTGCGGTTGTCGCTGCTCTATGCGCTGGCGCTGTATCTGCTCGCTGCGCTGCTGCTGGCGCTGGCCGGCCCGGCGCTGCGGCGCGGATGGGTGGCCGAGCCCGAGGGCTGAGCGCTGGCGGCCCGGACGGGAACGCGGCCGGTGGCGACGCGCTGGGATGGTGATGGAAAGCGGAGGTGAGACGATGTCCGAATGGCTGCCAGTCGCCGACGATCCCGCGGCCGACGACATGCGCCCGCACCTGTTCGCGCTGGCGCGGCGGGGCGAGCCATTCGCGCTGGCAACGATCATCGCCGCCGATGGCGGGCCGCGTCCGGTCGGATCGCAGATGGTGGTCGCCGGCGAGCAGGCATGGGGTTTCCTGTCGGGCGGATGCATCGAGAGCGATGTCGCGCTGCATGGCCGCGCGGTGCTGGAGAGCGGCGAGCCCGAAGTGCTCGTCTATGGCCGGGACAGCCCGTTCATCGACATCCGGCTGCCCTGCGGCGGGCGGCTGGAGGTTCTGGTCGAGCGGGTCGCGCCCGACGAACCCGCGCTCGCCGCCCTGCAGGCTCTGACCGAGGCGCGGCGGGAGGCGTGGTGGGCGAGCAGCGGGCGCGAGCACTGGTGCGGGCCGCAGCCGCCGGGTGTTCCGCACCGTTTTGTCCACCTCTATCGACCCAGGCAGCGGCTGGTGGTGATCGGATCCGACGCCTTTGCGCTGGCTATCGCGGCGCTCGGCGCGCGGATCGGGTGGGAGACCATCGTGCTGGCGCCGTTCGGCCCGGCCGAGGCACCGCCGCTCGCCGCCCGCTACGACCGGCGGCCGCTGGATCTGTCGCTCGCCGCACTCGAGCCCGACCGCTGGACCGCGATCGCCGTGGCGACCCACGACATGGCCGAGGACGAGGCGGCGCTGGTGCCGGCGCTGGCCTCTGCGGCCGGCTATGTGGGCGCGCTCGGATCGCGGCGCAAGGCCGGCGAGCGGGCCGAGCGGCTGCGCCGCGCCGGACTGAGCGAGGCCTGCATCGCGCGGCTGCACGCCCCGATCGGCTTGCCCATCGGCGCCGCCAATCCGTGGGAGGTGGCGGTGGCGGTCGCGGCCGAGATCATCGCCACGGCCCGCCTCGCTCCGCCGGGCGAGGCCGCGCCCGCGACGGAGCTGGCGGATGCCTCCGCATATCGCTGAGGCCCGCGCCGCCGGCACGCAGGCCATCGTGCTGGCCGCCGGGGCCGGGCGACGCTTCGGCGGCGGCAAGCTGCTGGCGCCGTTCCGGTCGCGGCCGCTGGTCTGCTGGGCGGTGGAGGCGGCACTGGCCAGCTGTGTGGAAGGGGTGACGGTGGTGGTCGGCGCGCGCGGGGCCGAGATCGCGGCGCTGCTTGCTCTGCACGCGGGCGAGCGGCTGCGCGTGGTCCAGTGCCGCGACTGGGGGGAGGGGATCGCCGCCTCACTGCGCTGCGGGATCGAGGCCCTGCCGGACGGGACCCGCGCGGCGCTGCTGCTGCTCGGCGACATGCCGCTGGTCAGCCCGGGGCTGGCCGACCGGGTGCTCACCCGTGTGCTCGACGGCGCGCCCGCCGCGCTGCCGCTGTGCGATGGCCAGCCCGGGCATCCGGTGGCGGTCTCGCACGAGCTTTTCACCGCGCTGGCGCGCCTCAACGGCGATCGCGGCGCTCGCTCGCTGCTGGAGGGGCTCGACGGCGTGGTCACCATCGCCACCGCCGATGGCGGCTGCGTGCGCGACGTCGACACGCGCGACGATCTCGCCGCACTGGCCCGGCAGGGGTGGCCGGGAGGCGTTGCGGGCTGCTAACGCGCCCGAGCCTGGCGCGGTTCGGTGCGGTTCGTGCCCGCCAGCCGCAGGCACGAAGCCGACGGGGGTGCTTGACCGATGACGATGCTGCTGCGCTGGACATTTGCTCTGCTGGTGGCGTTGGCCGCCTTGCCTGCGATGCAAAGCCGTGCCGCCGCGCCGGAGGACACGGCCGAGGCGACCGTCCCGGCGGCCGATCCGTTCGGCCGGGACACGCCGCGCGGCGCGGTCACCGGGCTGATCGATGCGCTGGCGGCCCAGGATTATATCCGCGCCGGGGCATATTTCGATCTGCCGGAGGGCGAGGCATCCGCAGGCGCGGAGACCCCTGCGGCGGAGCTGGCGCGGCAGTTCCAGGCGGTGCTCGACCGGGGCGGCACGCTGGATGCCTTCGTGGTCCTCTCGAACGAGGCCACCGGGCGCCTCGATGACGGCCTGCCCGCCGATGTCGAGCGGGTCGGCGCTTTCGGGGGCGAGGACGGCGGGCCGATCCTGCTCGCCCGCAGCGAAGGGCCG
Organism: Porphyrobacter sp.; assembly: GCA_014359685.1. Classification (GTDB taxonomy): domain Bacteria; phylum Pseudomonadota; class Alphaproteobacteria; order Sphingomonadales; family Sphingomonadaceae; genus Croceibacterium. Next base: position 4,362 of record JACIYY010000157.1, read on the forward strand.
GACGGAGCGCCGGTGTGGCGCATCTCGCAGGAAACCATTGATGATCTCGCGCGACTGGAACCGCCTGCGGCCGAGCCCGACACAGCGGGCGAGACCACGCAGGGGCTGGTCGTTGCCGGCGCGCCGCTGGACGACTGGGCGTTCCTGCTGGGCATCGCCATCGCCAACTTCTTCGCGTTCTGGGCGATTGCCGCGATCATCCTGGCGGTGATGCGCGGCGTGATCGGCGACCGCGAGAAGAGCACGCTCTATCGCCTCACCCATGCCGCGCTGCCGCCGGTCAGCCTGATGCTGGCGGTGCTGAGCTTCCAGCTGTGGGCCGACAGCGTTGCGGCCTCGATCGTCGCGCGCCAGACGCTGCTGCGCTATATCGGCATCGTCGGGTGGATCGCGCTCGCCTGGTTCGCGCTGCGGCTGATCGACGCGGTGACGGGGATTGCGACCGCCCGGATGGCGCTGCGCGAGCGGCGGCAGGCGGTGTCGGTGATCACGCTGGCGCGGCGCGCGGCCAAGATCGCCCTCCTCGCGCTGGCTATCGTCGGCATCCTCGACACGCTCGGCTTCGATGTCACCGCCGGCGTTGCCGCGCTGGGGATCAGCGGCATCGCACTGGCGCTGGGCGCGCAGAAGACGGTCGAGAACCTGGTCGGCGGCGTCAGCGTGATCGCCGACCAGCCGCTGCAGGTGGGCGATTTCTGCCGCGTCGGCGACGTCGTCGGCACGGTGGAGGATATCGGGATGCGCTCGACCCGCCTGCGCACGCTGGAACGCTCGATCGTCACCATCCCCAACAGCGACCTGTCATCGCGCGAGATCGAGAATTTCGACAAGCGCGACCGTTTCCTGTTCAACCCCACGATCGGCGTGGAATACGGGATCTCCGCCGCCAAGCTGCGCGAAGGGGTGGAGCTGATCGAGCAGGTGCTGATCGACAATCCGCAGGTCGAGAAGGACGGCGCCCGCGCCAGGTTCGCCAATTTCGGCGATAGCTCGCTCGATATCGAGGTGTGGTCCTACATCGCCGTGCCCGATTTCACGGAAAGCCGGCTGGTCCGGCAGGAGCTGCTGCTGGAGATCTTCGCGCGGCTGGAAGCGGCCGGGCTGACGATCGCCTTCCCGACGCGCACCGTCCATCTGGTGCAGGACGGGCCGGGCGCTCCGGTGGCCGGCGCCACGGCCGAGACTCGGGCCGAGGACCGGCCCGAAACTGTGGTCCCGGCCGGGGATGAACGGCAGGGCGGGCCGGTTGCGCCGCCACCCGGCTGACGCGGCTGTTCTTTTGGTCGGTCGCGGTTTCCGAGCCGCTGCATGATTCCATGCAGCTCGAAACCGTCCTATGGCGCCTGATCGAACCCGCCGCCCAGCGCCACGAACAGCGTCGCGCGGTTCTGCAGCCAGGCGCGGCGGGTCGCCAGAAGCTGCTGCTGGGCAATGAACAGGTTGCGTTCCGCGTCCAGCACTTCGAGGTAGTCGGCCACGCCTTCGCGATAGCGCAGTTGGGCGATGCGGGCGATCCGCTCCTGCGCGGCGACAGCCCGCTCCAGCGTCTCGATCTGCTCGGCCAGCCAGCGGCGGCCGGCCAGCGCATCGGCCACTTCGCGAAACGCGGTCTGCACGGTGCGGTCGTAATTGGCCACCTCCTCGCGCTCGACCGCGCGGGCGAAGTCGAGCTGCGCGTTGCGCGCACCGCCATCGAAGATCGGCAGGCTGATCGACGGGCCGAAGGTCCAGCCGAACCCGTCGTCGCCGAACAGGTCGCCGAGATCATCCGAGGTCAGCCCGGCGCGCCCGGTCAGCGAGATCGACGGGAAGAACGCCGCCCGCGCCGCGCCGATATCGGCCCGCGCCGCGCGCAGCAGCTCTTCGGCCTGGACGATGTCCGGGCGGACCAGCAGCAGTTCGGAGGGGAGGCCGGCCGCGAGCTGGCGGGTGTCCGCCTGCTCGGTGAGCTGCAACCCGGCGGGCAGATCCTCCGGCACGCGGCCGCCGACCAGCACCCCCAGCCGGTTGCGTAATTGCGCCAGCGTCAGCCGCTCGCTCGCCACCTGTTGTTCGGCCTGCGTCAGCAGCGTTTCGGCCTGGCGGTAGGGCAGGGCGGAGGTGACGCCGTTTTCCAACCGCACCCGCTCGATCCGCAGCGCCTCGCGCCGGCTCTCGGCGGTGGCTTCGGCCAGCGTGATCTGCTCCTGGCTCTCGACGATCTGGTAATAGGTCGTCGCCACATCGGCGATCAGCGACAGGTAGAACGCCCGCTGGGCAGCGATGGTGGCAAGGTAGCGGGCGCGGGCCGCGTCGCGCAGATTGGCGATCCGGCCCCAGAAGTCGATCTCGAACGAGCTGATTCCGACGCCGACCTGAAAGGTGTTGAAGGTGATGGCGTCGGGCACTGCGGCCTGATCTTCCTCCGCCACCTGACCCGCCAGCGTGGCGCCGGTCAGCGGCTGGCGGGTGCGGGTGCCGCTGGCATCGGCGACAATCGTCGGCAGGAGCCGGCTGTCCTCGATCCGGTATTGCGCGCGCGCCTGTTCGATGCGGGCGGTGGCGGCCACCAGATCGCGGTTGCTGGCCAGCGCGGTCGCGATCAGCCGCTCCAGCCGGGGATCGACGAACCACTCGCGATAGGACAGCTGCGCGGCGACCACGCTGCCGTCGGGCCGCAGCTCCGGGTCGAAGGCCGGGGCGACCGGCAGCGGCGGCCGGGTGTCGGCCGGCGCGAAGTTGGCGCAGCCGGCCAGCGTCAGGCTGGCCCCCAGACTGGCGGCGGCGGCGAGCAGGGGGCGGGTCATCGGGCCGGCTCCTCTCCGGGCAGCGGGTGGATCGGCTCGTCGATGTGACCGGCCGGTTTGGGCGCGTGCCGCGCGACCCGGGTCCGCACCAGCAGGTAAAGCAGCGGGATCACGAAGATGCCGATTATGGTCGCCGCGATCATCCCGCCCATCACGCCGGTGCCGACCGCGATGCGGCTGGCGGCACCGGCGCCGCTGGCCAGCACCAGCGGGACCATGCCCAGGATGAACGCCATTGAGGTCATGATGATCGGGCGCAGCCGCATGCGGGCGGCGGCCTGGACCGCCTGCAGCGGCGGTATCCCGTTCGCCTCCTCCTCGATCGCGAATTCCACGATCAGGATCGCGTTCTTGGCCGATAGACCGATGATGGTGATCAGGCCGACGTTGAAATAGACGTCCGCCGACAGCCCGCGGGCCATCGAAAACAGCACCGCGCCAAGGATGCCGATCGGCACCACCAATAGCACCGAGATCGGGATCGCCCAGCTTTCGTAGAGCGCCGCCAGCACCAGGAACACCACCACCACAGACAGGCCGAGCAGCAGACCGATCTGGCCGCCGGCCTGCCGCTCTTCAAAGGAAATGCCGGTCCATTCAAAGCCGATCCCGTCGGGCAATTGGCCGGCCAGCCGCTCCATCTCGTCCAGCGCCGCGCCCGACGACACGCCGGGGGCGGGGGTGCCGGAAACCGTCATTGCCGGAAAGCCGTTGTAGCGACCCAGGGCGGGCGGGGCGGCCGACCATTCGGCGGTCGCGAACGAACTGAATGGCACCAGTTCCCCCTGGTCGTTGGGGATCCGCAGCGCCAGGATGTCCCCTGGGTCGCTGCGGAACGGCGCATCGACCTGCACCAGCACCTGCAACACACGGCCATCGCGGGTGAAGTCGTTGGCGTAGGCGGAGCCAAAGGCGATCGACAGCGCGGAGTTGACGTCGTTCATCGAGAGTCCCTGCGCCCGCGCCTTCAAGCGGTCGATCGACACCCTCACCTCTGGACTTGGCGGCTGGTCCTCGGGCCGCAGATTGGCGACCAGGTTGCTCTGCATCGCCATGCCCAGCAGTTGGTCGC
>JACIYY010000158.1 GCA_014359685.1 Porphyrobacter sp.
CGAACCGGGCGAGCGCGCTTTGCGGCGTGGTGGGGATGCGGTCGTCGGCCAGCAGCGACATGGCAGCGGCGACGTGGCTGGCATTGGAGCGGGTCTCGGCACCTGCCGCCGCCACCTCCATGGCGGTCCGCAGGGTGGCGAGCTGTTCGGCCACCTCCGCCGGCGTGAACCCGTAGGCCAGGGCGCGGCGCACGGTGCTTTGCGCCGCGGCGAGGGCGCGCTGCCATTCGCCGTCGCCGGCATCGACGATCAGGCGCGACGTGCGGCCGACCTCGAACACCGCGCCGGTGCCAAGGCCCGCGCCCTGGAACGGCGGAGCCTCGCTGCGGGCGAGGCGCTGGAGGCGGCGGTTGACGATGCCGTAGCCGATCTGGCGCAGCAGTTGCTGGCGCCGGGTGGCGGCGGTGTCGGGCTCGTCCAGCCACGGCCCATGGCGCGCGATGGTGATCCGCTCCGACAGGGCCGGATCGAGATGGATGTCGGTCTCGCCTGCATGGTCGAACGGCACCGGGCCGGGGTCGGCAGCGGGAGGCTTCGGCGGGCCGGTCCAGCCGGCGAAGCGGTCGCGGATCGCCGTTTCCACCAGATCGGGGTCGAAATCGCCGACCACCACCAGCGCGGCATTGTCGGGGCGATAGAGCCGCTCCCACACTGCGCGCAAGGCTTGCGCCGTGGCGCCTTCGAGCACCGCGCGCGTGCCGATCGGCAGCCGTTCGGGAAAGCGCGCGCCAGGATAGAGGAAGCGCAGCTCATCGACGCTGTTGCGCAGCTGGTAGGTGTCGCGCACACGCCGTTCGGACAGGATCACGCCCTTCTCGCGCGCCACCGCCGCAGGGTCGAAGGTCAGCTCGCTCGCCACCTCGCGCATCAGCATCAGCGCGGTATCGAGCAGCGCCGGGTCGTTGCGCGGCAGGTCGAGCTTGTAGAGCGTGGCGTCAAAGCCGGTGGAGGCGTTGGTATCGGCGCCGAAGGCCAGCCCCTCGCGCTCCAGCAGGCGCACCATCTCCCCCTCCGGGACATGGCTGGAGCCGTTGAAGGCCATGTGCTCGACGAAATGGGCAAAACCCAGCTCGTCGGGCCGCTCGTCATTGGAGCCGCCGTCGATCCGCAGCTGCACCGATCCCTGCCCGGCCGGGGTGGCGTTGGGGCGGATGATGTAGCGCATGCCGTTCGCCAGCGTGCCGAAGCGGTATGCGGGATCGACCGGCAGATCGCTGGCCGCAAACGGCCATTCGGCGCCGACCGGCGGCCCGTCCCGCCCGGCGGCGGGAAGGGCGGGGGCAAGAAGGAGAAGGAAGAGGAGAAGCGAGGGAAGCAGACGAGCGGACATTGCCGCCCGTGTGCGGCAGCTGCGCTTAACGCGCAATGGATGGCGAGCTGGCTACTTCTTGGGCTTGGGCGTGGTCGAGGAGCGCAGTTTCGAGCGGTGCGCGCTCATGTCGAACACCTCGCCCGGGCCTTCCTCCCCCTGCAGCAGGCCGAGGCGGCGGGCGACCTCCTGATAGGCCTCCTCCTCTCCGCCGAGGTCGCGGCGGAAGCGGTCCTTGTCCAGCTTCTCTCCGCTGGTCATGTCCCACAGCCGGCAATTGTCGGGGCTGATCTCGTCCGCCAGGATCACGCGCGAATAGTCGCCGTCCCAGATGCGGCCGAACTCCAGCTTGAAATCGACCAGCCGGATGTCGATGGCGGCGAACATGCCGGACATGAAATCGTTGATCCGGATCGCCATCGAGGAGATGTCCTGCATCTCCTCGTGCCCGGCCCAGCCGAAGCAGGCGATGTGCTCTTCGGCGACCATCGGGTCGTTCAGCTCGTCGGACTTCAGGTAATATTCGATCAGCGTGTGGGGCAGGGGCTCACCCTCCTCCATCCCCAGCCGCTTCGACAGCGACCCGGCCGCGACGTTGCGCACCACCACCTCCAGCGGGATGATCTCCACCTGCCGCACCAGCTGTTCGCGCATGTTGAGCCGGCGGATGAAATGGGTGGGGATGCCGATATGCGACAGCCGCAGGAAGACATGCTCGGAGATGCGGTTGTTGATCACCCCCTTGCCGTTGATGGTGCCCTTCTTCTGGGCGTTGAAGGCGGTCGCATCGTCCTTGAAATACTGGATGATGGTGCCCGGCTCAGGCCCTTCGTAGAGAATCTTGGCCTTGCCTTCGTAGATCTGGCGGCGGCGGGACATGGGCAAAGCTTTCTGCTGGCGTCAAAACAACGCCGCCCCGGCGGTGCGCCCCCCGCCGCCGGCGCACGGCGAGCGGCGAGGCACCTGAAGCCGGGGCGTTCACGCGCGGCCTGTAGGGCAGATGGGGTGGAAAGGCAATCGGCCGCCGGCTTGACGGATCGCCACTGCGCTGCAAACGGCCGCGCCGGGGAGAGGTCACCATGCATGCTGGATACCTGGTCACGGCGGGCTCGCCGCTGGCTCTCGTCGCCGCGCTGGCGGGAAATCCGGCGGCCGCGCAGGATCTCGCGGCGAACGCCGCCGACGGAGCAGCGACGATCATCGTCACCGGCACGCTGATCAGGGACGCCGGGCGGGACGCGCCCGCGCCGGTGGAGGTCATCAGCGCCGAGGAGATCGCCAGGCAGGGCTCCCCGTCGATCCTCGACCTGACCCGTCGGCTGGCGGTGTCGAGCGGGGTGCTGGGCGATTCGAGCCAGTTCGACGGGCGTTCGCAATTCGCCGAAGGGTCGGCCTCGATCAATTTGCGCGGATTGGGGCCGCAGCGGACGCTGGTGCTGCTGAACGGCCGCCGTCTGGCCCCGAGCGGATCGTCGAGCCAGCCCTATGTCGACCTCAACCTGTTGCCCGCCGATGCGCTGGAGCGGATCGAGATACTCAAGGACGGCGCTGCCGCCACCTATGGCTCCGATGCCATCGCCGGCGTCGTCAACATCATCACCCGCACCGGCCAGCAGGGGTTTCAGGGATCGGCCGCCTATCGCCATATCGACGCGTCCGATGGCGACTGGAACGGCGCCCTGTCGTGGGGCGGCACGCTGGGCCCGGTGCGGTTGCTGGTCTCGGGCGGATACCAGCGGCGGCACGAATTGCAGATCCCGGACCGCGACTGGGCGCTTCGGCCCTATCCCGAGAACCCGCAAGGTGGCTATTCGGGCGGCGGCAATCCCGGCAATTTCGACTTCAACGGGCCTGAGGGCGGGATGGCCTTCAGCGCCGATCAGGGCTGCGAGGCGCTGGGCCTGGGCGCCTTCCGCTCGCTGCCGGGATCGAGCGCCGATCTGTGCTTTACCAATTTCGTGGCCTTCACCAACATCGTCGAGCCGGAGGAGCGGTTCCAGCTGTTCGCCGACGCCGAGTTCGAGCTGGGCGAGCGGGCGAGGGTGCGGCTGACCGGCCTTTATGGCCGGCTGGAGACGGAGCTGAACACCTCCCCCAGCTTCCTGCCGACGATCGCACCATCCTCTGCCGCGGCGTTCGGCGGGGGCGGGCTGTTCGTGATCCCCGACTATGCGCCGGCGCTGGCCGATTATTGCGCCCGCTTCGGCGCGGCGGCGGACTGCGCGGAGGGCGCGGACGGCGCCCCGGCGGCACCGGCGCTGGCCTTCCCGGTGCGGTTCCGTCCGATGCTGCTGGGCGGCAATCCGCTGTTCGACAATGACCGCAACACCGCGCGCTTGCCGCGCGACGCCGATTCCTACCGCGCCACCGCCGAGCTGTCGGTGGAGCTTGGCGGCACACTGTCGCTGGACGCCTCGGCCACCTATGGCGAATACGACCGCCGCTTCTTCGTCTCGGACAACTTTGTCGATCCGTTGCAGAACGCGCTTGCCGGCTTCGGCGGACCCGACTGCACCTATGCCGCGCCGGCGACCCGCGCCGGGCTGAGCAATGCGCAGCTGGCGGCGATTGCCGGAACCCAAGGGTGCAGCTATTTCAACCCGTTTTCCACCGCGATACCAGCCAATGCGCTGACCGGCGCGGCCAACCCCAACTTCGCCGGCAATGGCAGCCCCGCCGGCCTCAGCACCGCGCCTGGCGCCGGGCTGGTCAACGACCTGGCGACCATCGGCCATTTCAACAACATCTGGGGCCGCGTCGCCAATACGCAGGCCTGGGTGGGCGAGCTGGTTCTGTCGGGCGGCAGCGGCATCGTGCTGCCTGGCGGAGAGGCAAGCTTTGCGCTGGGCGCGCAATACCGCCGCGACCGCTATGAGCGGCGATACGAAGGCGGCAACAACCTCGACCTGTTTCCGTGCCCCGGATCGGTGCTGGACCCGTCCGCGACCTGCTCTCCGGAGACCGGCGCGCTCGGCTTCATCGGCTCCAACCGCGACGTTGCGGTGGCCAGCGACGTCGGCGCGGTATTCGGGGAGGTGCAGCTGCCGGTCGCCGACGGCGTACTGGCGCAGCTGTCTGCCCGCTACGAGGATTATGGCGCGCAAGGGGGCACCAGCTTCGATCCGCAGGTGCGGCTGCGGGTCGAGTTGACCGACTGGCTGACCCTGCGCGGCGGGGTCGGCACCACCTTCCGCGGTCCGCCGCCGCAGAACACGCTGTCTGACCTGGTGGTGCTGACCTTCATCGGCGGCGCGTTCCGGGCCATTGACGTGCGCGCTAATCCCGATCTGAAGCCAGAGAGCGCCACCACCTACGATGCCGGCCTCAGCGTCGAGCGCGGCGGGTTCCGCGCCGGCGTCGATTACTGACGCTACGATTTCAGCG
>JACIYY010000159.1 GCA_014359685.1 Porphyrobacter sp.
TGCGCCGCGCGCAAGGGCTGCTGCCCAGCCAGGCGGCCGACAACCTCTATTGGTTCGGCCGCTACGCCGAACGCTGCGTGGAGACTGGCCGCGCCGCGCGCACCCTGCTGGAGACCGCCAGCGTAGCGGAGGCGGACGAGGATGCCGGCCACACCGCCCGCCGGCTGGCCGAGTTGCTGGCGCGCTGGGGCGCGGTCGGCTGGCACGCGGTCGACGACACGCCGCTCGCCCTGGCGGCGCAGGCGATCGGCGATGCGGATCAGCCCAACTCTGTCGCCGCGCTGCATGGCAAGACCCATGAGCTGGCGCTGCTGCTGCGCGACCGGCTGAGCCGCGACGCCTGGCGCACGATCGGCCGGCCGCTGCCCGGCTTTGCCGCCGACAGTGCCGAATCGCTGATCGCCGCCGGCGATGCCATGGTGGAACGCGGCGCGGCGCTGATGCGGCTGATCGGCGATACGATGAGCCGGTCGGAGGCATGGCGCTTCCTCGATCTCGGCCATTGCCTGGAACGGGCCGCGCTGCTGCTGCAGGCGGTGCAGGTGCTGGCCCTCGACCCCGAAGGGGTGCCGCCGCCGGGCTGCGCGGCGAGCGCGGAGGACCTGTCGGCGCTGCTCGACCTGATCGACGCACAGGCGCTCTACCGCAGCCGCTACCTGGCGACCCCGTTCACCGCCCCGGTGCTCGACCTCGTGCTGTTCGATCCGTTGCAGCCGCGCGGGCTGATCTTCCAGGCGCGGCGGATCGTCCAGCATCTGGAGGCGCTGCCGGGGCTGCGCCCCGACGGCCGCGCCGACGCGCCGCTGCGGCTGGCGCGCCAGATCTACGCCCGGATCGAGGCGCTGGAGGCGGAAAGCGTCGCCGCCGACGCGCCCGGCGCTCTGCTCGACCTGCTCGGCCAGCTCTCGAACGCGATCGGCCGGCGCTATTTCCTCCAGGCCGATCCGCAACCCCGGCGCGATGCAGGGACGCTGCTGGGATGAGCGCGCCGGGGATGAGCTATCACGTCCGCAACCGCGCCCGCCTCGGCTATCGCCAGCCGATCCGCGACGCACGGCTCAACCTGCGGCTGGAGCCGGTCACCTGGCCTGGGCAGAGCGTGCGCGGCGTCACCCTGTCGACCGACCCGCAGCCGGCCGAACGGCTTGATCATCCGGGTCCCTATCTGGTCAACGTCACCACGCTGTCCTTCGACCAGCCGGTGCAGGCGCTGACCGTCACCAGCGAATTCGACGTCGAGATCGCGCCCCCGCCCTTGCCCGCCGCGACGCCCGCAATCGCCGCCTTGCGCGAAGCGGCCGCGGAGGAGCGCGAGCTCGGCGCGCTGGCGCCCGCCCCCTACCTGTTCGCCTCGCCGATGGCCGGTTTGGACGAGGCGATTGGCGGATGGGCCGCGCCACATCTGCCCCCCGACCGGCCGGTGCTGGAGGCGGCGCAGGCGGTGTCGGACGCGATCCACCGTGCCTTCGCCTACGATCCGGCCGCCACCGACAGCCGCACCCTGCCCGAAGAGGCCTTCGCCCGCCGGCGCGGCGTGTGCCAGGACTTCGCCCATGTGCTGATCGTGGCGCTGCGGACCCACGGCATCCCGGCCGGCTATATCAGCGGCTACCTTCGGACCCTGCCGCCGCCCGGCCGGCCCCGGCTAGTGGGCGCCGATGCGATGCACGCCTGGGCCGGGGTATGGTGCGGGCACGATGCCGGCTGGATCGGCCTTGATCCGACCAATGCCTGCCTCGCGCGCGAGGATCATATCGTGGTGGCGATGGGTCGCGACTATGCCGACGTGGCGCCGGTCGATGGGGTGTTCGTCGGCTCCGCCGCCCAAGCGACCCATTTCGCGGTCGACGTGGTCGAACTGGCCTGACCGGCGGAACCTGCGGCGGGGGCCATGCGCTTGGATCAGCGAACCCCTGATCCCCTCTGACCGAAAGGCCCGCACATGGCCCGCATCCTCGTGCTGTTCTACTCCTCCTATGGCCACACCGCCGCACTGGCGGAGGCGGTCGCGCAAGGGGTGCGCGAGGCCGGTCACCAGGCCGATCTGCGCCACGTGCCGGAAACCGCCCCACCCGAGGTCGCCCGCGCCGCCGGCTTTGCCGGCATGGACGGTTATACATGCATCGACGGGCCGGATGCGCTGGCCGATTACGACGGCATCGTCGTCGGCACCCCCACTCGCTATGGCCGGATGGCGAGCCAGATGGCCGCGTTCTGGGACCAGACCGGCGGGTTGTGGGTGAAGGGCGCGCTGATCGGCAAGGTCGGCGCGGCCTTCACCTCCACCGCCACCCAGCATGGCGGGCAGGAGATGACCCTGCTGTCGGTGCTGGTCAACCTGCTGCACATGGGCTGCACCATCGTCGGGCTCGATTACGGCTTCGCCGGCCAGAACGGGGTCGAGGATGTCAAGGGCGGCACTCCCTATGGCCCCAGCACCATCGCCGGCTCCGACGGATCGCGCCAGCCCAGTGCGGTGGAGTTGGACGGCGCCCGCCACCTCGGCCGCCGGGTCGCGGAAACCGCGGCCAGGCTGAACGACTGAGCGCCGGTCAGAACGACTGGCTGACGCCCACCCGGACCGTGCGGCCCAGCGGGCTGGCGGTGAACGGGTCGAAGTTCTGCTCCAGCCGGGCGAAGGGCGGGTCCTGGTCGAAGGCGTTGAAGACCGTCAGCGACAGGCCGGTGCCCTCGGCCAGCTGCCAGGTCCAGGCGAGGTCGAGCGTGGTGAAGGCGCCGATCCGCTTGCCTGTGCCCACCACCGCGCCCGCCAGCGTGGTGGGGTTCCGGCCGAACACCTCGGCCCCGCGCTGGTCGGTGTACGACCCGACATGGTTGACCTGCGCGCGCAACAGGTGGCGCCCGAGCGCGCCCTGCAACCACGCCGCGCCCTTGATCTGCGGCAGCGGATAGGCCGTGGTCTGGAAGTTCAGCTTGCCGGCCGCGTCGAAGGCCGGCTGCACCGCGATTCCTTCGACTACCACCGCGTCCACCTCGTACTCGATGGTGTAGCTGGCATTGATCCCGGCCTGCATCTCCGCCGCCCCGGCGGCAAAGTCGTAGCTGGCGGACAGGTCGACCCCGCTGGTCGACACATCGGCCGAGTTGAAAGCATAGGTCGTCAGCCGCTGGACGTTGGCGGACGAGCAAACCCCGCCCGAAAACAGGAACCGTGCCCGCAGCCCGGCATAGGCGGGATCGTCGCAATTGGCCCGGCCGCTGGCGCCGAACAGGGCCGATACGATGCCGCTCACCGGCTCGCTCTCGATCGCGCCGCTGAAATCGTAGCGCCAGTAATCGACGCCGGCGCGGAACCCGCCGCGCTCGACGCTGAGGCCGGCATCGTAGGTGGTGGCGCTCTTGTGGAGGAGGGATGATGCGTATCCGGGAATGCAGGGCCTGTGGCTTCCCGTACTG
>JACIYY010000016.1 GCA_014359685.1 Porphyrobacter sp.
ACGACCTGCATGGCGGCGGCGTTTATGCCAATGTGGTGTTCGAGGTGTTCGAGTGGCTGCGCACTGCGCGCGACCGGGCGGTGGCCGGCGGGATCGCGCGCGGGCGCATCGTGCTCGATCCGGGGATCGGCTTCGCCAAGTCGGTGGCCGACAATCTGGCGCTTATGAACGCGCTGCCGCTGTTCCATGCGCTGGGTCAGCCGCTGCTGGTCGGGGCCAGCCGCAAGCGGACCATCGGAGCGCTGAGCCGCGAGGCGCCCGTCCATCGGCGGCTGGGCGGCAGCCTGGCGCTGGCGTTGCGCGCGATGGAGGCAGGGTGCCAGCTGGTGCGCGTCCATGATGTCCATGACACGCTGCAGGCGCGCGACGTGTGGCGCGGCCTGCGCGACGCGGCGCTGGTGGATTTCGCTGGCCTCGCAGACGGGTAGCGAACGGCGCGGCGGCGTCAGCCGGGCAGGTCGGCCAGCCCGGCAGCGATGCTGCGGATCACGTCCTCCATCGCCGGCGAGCGGGCCGGATGGCCGGGGGCGAACTGGCGCGCCACCAGCAGTGTGCGCTCCTCCACCGGGATGTAGCGGTATTCGATGCCGGTGCCGTTGCTTTCGGCGGTGAAGCTGAAGCCGGTCTGCCCGTTGAGCTGGGTCGGGGTGATTGCATCGCCCAGCCGCGCTTGCGTGAAGTCGTCGCGATATTCGCCCAGCGGGCGTTCCAGCAGCGCCATCACCAGCCCCGGCTCTGCCTCCGCCACGCACAGGCGCACCGGGCCGGGCTGGCCGTACGTGCAGCGTACCTGCCCCAGCTGCGCGGCGCGTTCGACCGGGATCAGCTTCACGGCCCAGGCCTGCGTGGCGTAATCGGGCGGCAGGTCGATCGGCAGCTCGGCGAGCGTCAGCTCTGCGGTGTCGTATTCGAAGCGAATGGGTCCGATCGTGGCGAAGGCGACGGGATCAGGCGAAGCCTGGGGCAGTGCAGGGGGTTCGGCCGCCTCCTCGCTTTGTCCCCCGCACCCGCTGACGAGGCCGACGATCCCCAGTCCGACCAAGATGCGCGACCGAGCCATGGCACCTAAGCGGCGGGCTGGCGTTGCGGTTCCGCTGTCGGGCGCGCGCTTGGTCAAGTGTGGCGATCAGGACACACCGTCGAGTCCGAGTTCGGCCAGCTTGCGGTAGAGCGTGGAGCGGCCGATGCCGAGGCGGCGGGCGACCTCGGTCATCCGCCCGCGATAATGGCCGATCGCCAGCCGGATGACATCGGCCTCGATCTCCTCCAGCCGGCGCATGTGGCCGTCGGGCTTGAACAGCGTCACCCCCACGCCGTCGGGGGCGGGCGGCGCGGCTTCGGCGACTTCGCCGATCAGCTCGCACAATTGGGGGAAGTCGCGCCGGGTCAGGGCATCGCCGTCGCAGAACACGGCGGCGCGGAACAACACGGTCTGCAACTGGCGCACATTGCCCGGCCAGTCGAACGAGGCGAGCAGCTGCAGCGCCGCATCGGTGATGCCCAGCGGCCGCAGCCCCGGCTGTTCGGCGATCCGGGCGAGGAAGTGGCGGGTCAGCGCGGGGATGTCGCCGGCGCGCTGGCGAAGCGGCGGCAGCTCGATCCGGGTGGCGCTGAGCAGGGCCAGCAGCTCGGCGCTGAAATGGCCGGTCGCCACCAGATCGGCGAGCGGCAAATTGCTGGCGGCGATCACCCGCACGTCGATCCGATAGCTGTGGCGGGCGCCGATCGGGCGGACCTGGCGGCTTGTCAGCGCCTGCGCCAGCCGGGTCTGCAATTCGCCGGACAGGCGATCGACCTCGTCGATCACCAGCGTGCCTCCGTCGCAGGCCTGAAGCGCGCCGATCTGCCGCTCGAACGCGCCGGCAAAGGCCCCCTTCTCGTGCCCGAACAGCACCGATTCCACACTGCCGGCCGGGATTCCGGCGACGGTAACCAGCCGGAACGGCGCCTTGGCGCGCGGGCTGGCGGCGTGCATCGCGCGCACCAGCATCTCCTTGCCGGTGCCGGATTCGCCTTCGATCAGCACCGATCCGTGGCCGCGCGCCGCCATGGCCGCCTGGGCCAGTGCGGCGCGGAACGGCGGGGCGGTGCCGATCATGGCGTCGAAATCGAGCAGCGCCGGCATCTTTTCGCTCAGCGGCGACAATTCGTCGGCCACCGCCGGGGTGGCGGTGGCATTGCGCAGTGCCTGCATCAGCCGGTCGGGGGCGATCGGCTTGACGAGGTAATCGGTGGCGCCGGCGCGCATTGCCTCCACTGCCAGATGCGGCGACGTGCTGGTCGTGAGCACCAGGATCGGCATCGCCGGGCGGCGGCGCTTGAGCTCTGCCATCAGCGCGCAGGCACCGTCTGCCGGCACCGCCTGATCGAGGATCACGGCGGACAGGTGGAGCCCGTCCGGCCGGGCGAGGGTCGTCACCGCCGTCGCCGCATCCCGGACGATCATTGTGCGCCACCCCTCGCGCGCGGCGAGGGCGGTAATCAGCCGGCTCTGCACAGGGTCGTTGTCGACCAGCATCAGAGTTTGCGCTTCGGCTTCGGACATTCGCTCGTCACCTGCTGCGAGAAGAGTGCATCGGGCCTTAGCGACTGCTGGTAAAGAGGACATTATGCAGGTTGAGCCGCATGGCCCGCCCGGCTAGAGATCGCGACGATACGGCAACACCGGACAGGAGCGACAGATGGCATCCGTGAACGACCAAAAGGCGGCTGAAAAGACATACGCCCAGTTCATCGCCGCGCTGAAATGGGCGGCGGTGGGAATCGCGGTGATTGTGCTGTTCGTCATTCTGCTGATCGCCTGAACCGCGCCCGAATGCGCATCGCGGTCCTTCAGGAGCGGGCGGCGGGGGAAACCCGCGTCGCCGCCACGCCCGAAACGGTGCGCAAGTTCCTGGCGCTGGGGGCCAGCGTCGCGGTCGAGCGGGGCGCGGGGGAGCTGGCCTCGATCTCCGATGCCGCGTTCGAGGAGGCCGGGGCCGAGCTGGGTCTGGCGGCAGAGGTGGTGCGCGGCGCCGGCATCGTGCTGGGGGTCCAGGCGCCCGATCCGGCGCTTCTCGACGGCGCGGCGCCGGGCGCGATGGTCTCCGCTCTGTTTGAGCCGTTCGCGCCGGGCGCCGGTCGCGGGCGGGCGCGGGTCGCTGCCTATGCCGCCGCCGGGCTGGAGGCGCTGAGCCTCGAGTTGATGCCGCGCATCACCCGCGCGCAGAGCATGGACGTGCTTTCCAGCCAGTCCAACCTCGCCGGCTACAAGGCGGTGCTGGCCGCCGCCAACCAGTATGGCCGCGCCCTGCCGATGATGATGACCGCCGCCGGCACTATCTCGGCGGCCAAGGTGTTCGTGATCGGCGTCGGCGTCGCCGGGCTGCAGGCGATCGCCACCGCCCGCCGGCTCGGCGCGCAGGTGTCCGCCACCGACGTCCGCAGCGCCACAAGGGAGCAGATCCTGTCGCTGGGCGCCAAGCCCGTGTTCGTGGAGGCCGTCGCCGGGATCGAGGGCGAGGGCAGCGGCGGCTACGCCACCGAAATGAGCGAGGACTACCAGCGCGCGCAGGCCGAGTTGGTGTCCGCCCATATCGCCAAGCAGGACATCGTCATCACCACCGCGCTGATCCCCGGCCGCGCCGCGCCGCGGCTGGTCAGCGACGCGCAGATCGCCACGATGCGGCCGGGCAGCGTGATCTTCGACCTGGCGGTGGCGCAGGGAGACGGGACCGGCGGCAATGTCGAGGGATCGGTGGCGGACGACGTGGTCGAACGGCATGGCGTCTCCATCATGGGCTACTCGAATACGCCTGCGCATCTGCCTGCGGATGCCAGCGCCCTGTTCGCCCGCAACCAGTTCAACTTCCTGTCCGCGTTCTGGGACCAGGAGCAGGGCCGCCCGGTGCTGGACGAGGAGATCGGCAACGCCGTGCGGCTGACACGCGGCGGTGCGGTGGTGAACGAGAGGCTGCGGTGAAGTTGCAAACCACCCGCGCGGCGCGAAGCACTGCGTCGGGTCATCGGCTACGTGGGCGACTTGAGGAGGCCTGAGGTGGACTTCATCGCGATCCTTTCGATCTTCGTCATGGCCTGCTTCGTGGGCTATTACGTTGTGTGGTCGGTCACCCCGGCGCTGCACACGCCGCTGATGGCGGTGACCAATGCGATCAGCTCGGTGATCATCGTCGGCGGGCTGATCGCGGCGGCGGAGGCGGGGAGCGAGGCGGCCAGATGGCTGGGGCTGCTGGGCGTGGTGCTGGCGAGCGTCAACATCTTCGGCGGCTTCGCTGTCACCGAACGGATGCTGGCGATGTACCGGAAGAAGGACCGGCCCGCGCGCCCCGACGCGCCTGCGGGGCAGCGGCCGTGATGCTGCCCGCCGAGCGCACCGCCGATCTCAGCCTCGCCGCCGATGCGGCCCATGCGGTGAACCCGTGGGCGGCCTTGGCCTATCTGGTGGCAGGCGTGCTGTTCATCCTTGCGCTGCGCGGCCTGTCGAGCCCCGCGAGCAGCCGGCAGGGCAACCGCTTCGGCATGGCCGGCATGGGCATCGCGGTGGCCACCACGCTGGTCACCCACGACCTCGCCAGCCTGCCGCAGATCCTCCTCGCCATCGCCATCGGCGGGGCGATCGGCCTTCTCATCGCGCGGCGCATCGCGATGACCGCGATGCCGCAGCTGGTCGCCGCGTTCCATTCGCTGGTCGGCCTCGCGGCGGTGCTGGTGGCGGCGGCGGCGTTCCTCAATCCCGGCGCGTTCGGCATCCTCGGCCTCGACGGCAACATCATGCCGGTCAGCCGGATCGAGATGATGCTGGGGGCGGCGATCGGGGCGATCACCTTCTCGGGCTCGGTCATTGCCTTTGCCAAGCTCAACGGCTCGATGTCGGGCGCGCCGATCCTGCTGCCTGGGCGGCACTGGATCAATCTCGGCACGCTGGCTGCGATCCTGATCCTGACGGCCACGTTCGCCCATTCACCCGCAGGTGGCCCCGGCGAGAACCCGCTCTTCTGGGTGGTGGTGGCGCTGGCCTTCGCCATCGGTTTCCTGCTGATCATCCCCATCGGCGGGGCGGACATGCCGGTGGTGGTGTCGATGCTGAACAGCTATTCGGGCTGGGCGGCGGCGGCGATGGGCTTCACGCTGCACAACACCGCGATGATCATCACCGGCGCGCTGGTCGGCAGTTCCGGCGCGATCCTCAGCTACA
>JACIYY010000160.1 GCA_014359685.1 Porphyrobacter sp.
TCGACCTGCTCGCGGGCGCGGGCGGCCATCGCCTTGACCGCTTCGAACTCGTCGCGCGAGACGAAATCGGCCCCGCCCAGCGCCTCGCGCATCCGCTCGCGCGCGCTCTCGCCGGCCTCGCGGGTCATCCCGGCCAGCGTGCCGGCGGCGGCGTTGGCCAGCTTGACGAAATCGGCGAACAGGGGGTTCTGGCTCTGCATGGTCGCAATGTGGCGCGCGCGACGCGCGAGAGCAAGGGCCATCAGCCTGCCGGTTCGCGCCATGCCGACACGAGGAATTCGACGTTTCCCTCGGCCCCGGTGATCGGACTGGGGACGATCCCGTCGACCCGCCAGCCGCCCCCCTCCAGCCAGCCGCGCACCTCGGCGCAGACCCGCTGGTGCAGCGCCGGGTCGCGGACGATGCCGCCCTTGCCGACCTCCCCCCGCTGGACCTCGAATTGCGGCTTGATCAGCGCCACCAGCCGGCAGCGCGGCGCGGCCAGCCGCAGCGGCACCTCCAGCACCTTGGCAAGACCGATGAACGAGGCATCGCAGACCACCCAGTCGCACGGGCGGTCAATCTGCGCGGGCGTGAGGGCGCGGGCGTTGGTCTGTTCGAGCACGGTGATGCGCGGATCGGTCCGCAGCGACCAGTCGAGCTGGTTGGTGCCGACATCGACCGCGAAGACATGCACCGCGCCGCGTTCCAGCAGCACCTGGGTGAACCCGCCGGTCGAGCTGCCGATATCCATTGCCACCGCGCCTGCCGGGTCGAGCGCGAAGACCTCCAGCGCGTGGGCCAGCTTGACCCCGCCGCGCCCGACCCACGGATGGTCGCGGCCGCGCACCGACAGGTCGGCATCGCCCGGCACCTGCTGGCCGGGCTTGCCGACCCGCGCCTCGCCCGCGAACACCAGCCCGGCCATCACCAGTGCCTGCGCGCGGGCGCGGCTGGGGGCGAGGCCCCGTTCCACGAGCAATTGGTCGATCCGCACCTTGCCTGCCATCGTGGTGCCGCCGATAGGGCACAAGGAACCCGCGCCGCCAGCCGCTTGTTAGCCGCATGTGACGAGAGGAGCCTGATCCGATGCGCCCTTCCCCCGCCCCGCTGTGTGCAGCGCTGCTGCTGGCCGCCTGTTCGCGCGGCAGCGACGAGCCCGCACCCGCGCCCGAACCGACGCTGACCAGCCAGCCCATGCCGACCGCCAATGCCGCAGGCGAGCCGCTGACGCCCGGGAGCTGGCGGATCGAGGAGGCCGCCGGCGGCGCCAGCGCGGCCTTCGTCGATCAAGGCGGGACAGTGCTGGTGGCGCTGCTGTGCAACCGCAATACCGGCGCGCTGGAGCTGACCCGGCCCGGAGCGGCGGAGGGGCCGCAGACCTGGGCAATCGCGGTCGGGGACCGGCGCGCGGCGCTGCGGATGATCCCCGGCGCCGGCCAGCCGCCGGCGCTGGAGGCGGAGCTCGATCCGTCGCAGCCGATCATCGTCGCCCTGCTCGACCCCGCCGAATCGATCACCCTCACCGCCCCCGGCGCCGCGCCCCTGCGCCTGCCCGGCCATAGCGGGATGAGCCGGGTGATCGAGGCGTGCAGCTGATGGTGCGCGAGCGGACGCTCGCCGGCGGGCTGGGCGCGGTCGCCGCGCTGGCGCTGCTGGGGTGCCTGGCGCTGGGCGGCTGCGTGCCCACCACGCCCGAGCCGGCACCGCCTGCCCCGCCCGCGCCCGCGCCCGCACCGCCGCCGGTCACCGTGCCGCCGCCGGCGCCAAGCTATCAGAGCTGGATGGACGTGCCGGCGACGCCCGGCGACTGGCGCTACCGCGCCCTGCCCGGCAGCACCCGCGCCAGCTTCGGCACGGGCGGCGCCCCGCTGTTCGAGATGGCCTGCGAGCCGGCGGGCCGGGTGGTGCTGATCCGCGCCGGGACCAGCGGCGCGCCCGGCACCGGCACCACGCTGGAGGTGCTGACCGAGACCGCCAGCCGCGCCCTGCCTGCCACCAGCGCGCAAGGTGCGGTCAGCGCGCAGCTCTCCGCCCGCGACCCGCTGCTCGATGCGATGGCCTTTTCCAAAGGCCGCTTCGCCATCCGCACCGCCGGCCTGCCGACGCTCTATCTGCCCGCCTGGCCCGAAGTGACGCGGGTGATCGAGGATTGCCGCTGAGGCGCGGCTCTGGCGACGATCCGGGCGCCGGCGGCTTTTGGCCGGGCGAGGTCATGGTGTCCGGTCGATCGCCAGGCTCAAGCCGGCGGCAGCGCCGCCGGCACGATCAGGCATCGGCCTCCGGCTCCTCCCCCACGATCATGTCCTCCAACCCGCCGATCCGCAGCCAGCGATAGCCGCTCGGCTGCAGAACCAGGTGATACCAGCCGTCCGCGTGGCGCGGGATGATCTCGTTGGTCTGGATGCAGACCAGCGGCCGATCGGAGCAATCCTGCGCCAATACCGGAATCCTCAACTCGGCCCTTTGGTCGAGCAGGTTGTGGACGAAGACCGAGACATTCGCCTCCAGCACATAGCACATCGCCAGCACGTGATCGGGGGCGGGCAGGATGGTATAGCTGCCCTGGCCCAGCTCTGGCAGTTCCTTGCGGGTCCGCAGCATCCGCTCGGTCCAGTTGAGCAGCGATCCGCTATCCGTCCGCTGCATCGCGACATTGACCGTGCGGTAGCCATAGGGACCGTCGTCGATCACCGGGCGGACCGGATCGGTGCTGGAGGTAAAGCCGCCATTGCGCGCCCCCGACCATTGCATCGGCGTGCGCGCGGCATCGCGTTCCGGCAGCGACAGGTCGTCGCCCATCCCGATCTCGTCGCCATAGCGGATCACCGGCGTGCCGGGCATGGTCAGCATCAGAGAATAGGCCAGCTCCAGCCGCCGCCGGTCGCCGCCCAGCATCGGCGCCAGCCGGCGGCGGATGCCGCGGCCGTAAAGCTGCATATCCTTGTCCGGCCCGAACGCATCGAACACCGCCTGGCGCTGGTCGTCGGGCAGGCGGCCGATATCGAGCTCGTCATGATTGCGCAGGAAATGCGCCCATTGCGCGGTCGGCGGCAGATCCCTGGACGCCTCCAGCATCGCGCGCAGCGGCCGCGTGTCGGCGCTTGCCAGCGCGTAGAACAGCGTCTGGTTGACCGGGAAGTTGAACATCATGTGCAGCCGATCGCCGTCCTCGCCGAAATATTTGAGGCAATCCTCGGGCGGAATGTTGGCCTCGGCCAGGAACACGGCATCGCCCTTGCGCCACTGCGCCAGCTCGCGGATGCGGCGCAGCAGGCCATAGGCGGGCTCGGCGTCCTTGACCCGGATGCCGTCGGCGGCGATCAGGAACGGCACCGCATCCATGCGGAAGCCCGACACGCCCAGCTCCAGCCAGAAGGCGATGATCTTCATCAGCTCGGTCTGGACCTGCGGGTTGGCGATGTTGAGGTCGGGCTGGAAGTCGAAGAACTTGTGGTAATACCAGGCCTTCGCCTCGGGGCTGTAGGTCCAGGTGCTGTCCTGCACGCCGGGAAACACCATTCCTTCGTGGGCATCGGCCGGCTTCTCGTCCGACCAGATGTAGTAATCGCGGAACTTGCTGTCCGGATCGGCCAGCGCCGCCTGAAACCACGGATGCTGGTCGGACGTGTGGTTGAGCACCAGGTCCATCATCACCCGCATCCCGCGCGTGTGGCAGCCATGGGTGAACTCGACGAAATCGCCGAGTGAGCCGTAGCGCGGATCGACGCTGTAATAATCGGCCACGTCGTAGCCGTGATCGCGCCGGGGCGAAGGGTGGAACGGCGTCAGCCAGACCGCGCCGACCCCGAGGCCGTTGAGATAATCGAGCCGGTTCATCAGTCCGACGAAGTCGCCGATCCCGTCGCCATTGCCGTCGAGGAAGCTGTCGACCGAGAGGCTGTAGATGATCGTGTTCTTGTACCAGCGCTGATCCATCACCGGTTCCCCCCGGCCGGCGCGACGATCACCCCCTCGTCCGCGCCGAGGCGGAAGGGACCCTCGGCCGCGCCGCTGCGGGCGGGATCGCTGGACAGCAGGATCGCGCCCCCGCGATAGGCGTCCGGCAGGCTGGCTGTGCGCGGTTGCGCGGCGAAGTTGAGCAGGATGGCAAGGCGGTCGGCGCCCTCCCCCCGCTCATAGGCGAAGATGTCCTCGCCCGCCTCGATCCGGCGATAGGCGCCGGTCCGCAGCACCGCATGGCTCCGCCGCAGCCGCAGCAGCGCGGTGTAGAGCGACAGCAGCGAGCCCGGCCGGCCGCGCTGCGCGGCGACGTTGCGGTCCGGCCAGTCGTCGGTCAGCGGCAGCCACGGCTCGACCACAGAGAAGCCGGCATGGGGCTCGGCCGACCATTGCATCGGGGTGCGCGCGCGGTCGCGGTTGAAGCTGGTGCCGGGCTCCTGCCTGGCCCACGGGTCCTGGACACGGTCGGGCGGGATGGCGACGTCGGCGATCGCCAGCTCGTCGCCGTAATAGATCGTCGGCGTGCCGCGCAGCGTCAGCAGCAGCATCGCCGCGATTGCCGCCTGGCGCTCGCCGGTGCGGGCGGCGATGCGCGGCTGGTCGTGGTTGGAAAGCACCCAATTGGGCCACCCGCCGGGGGGCAGCGCCGCCTCGTATTCATCGACGATCTCGGCCACGCGCTCGGCGCGCCACGGGCACTGGATCAGCTGGAAGTTGAACGGCAGGTGGACCCCTGTGCCCTCCTCGCCATAATAGTGCATCAGCCGTTCGAGCGGCAGGTAGATCTCGCCGATCAGCAGCCGTTCGTCATATTCGTGCATCACCTCGCGCATCTGCGCGATGACCCGGTGGATCTCCGGCTGATCGGCGGAATGGACCTGCAGGGTGCGGTGGATCTCCGGCTCATCCGGCGAATAGGCCGGGTTGGGCGGGTTGTCGCGGAACTGGTCGTCCTTGATCAGGTGCCAGATCACGTCGACGCGAAACCCGTCCACGCCCTTGTCGAGCCAGAAGCGCATGACATCGAACATGGCCGCGCGCACGTCGGGGTTGCGCCAGTTGAGGTCGGGCTGGGAGGCGAGGAAGGCGTGGTAGTAATATTGCCCGGTCGCCTCGTCCCATTCCCAGGCGCTGCCGCCGAAATTGCTGATCCAGTTGTTGGGCGGGTGATGCGAGCCATCGGACCCGCGCACCGGGTCCTTCCAGATATACCAGTCGCGCCTCGGATCGTCGCGGCTCGACCGGCTCGCCTTGAACCAGGGGTGCTGGTCGGAGGTGTGGTTGGGCACCAGATCGAGCAGCAGCTTGAGCCCGCATCCATGCGCCTCTTCCAGCAGACGGTCGAAATCCGCCATCGTCCCGAACAGCGGGTCAATGGCGCGATAATCGGCGATGTCGTAGCCGAAATCCCTCATCGGGGAGACGAAGATCGGCGACAGCCATAGCGCGTCCACCCCCAGCTCGCGCAGATAGGGCAGGTGCGCGCGGATGCCCGCGAGGTCGCCGACCCCGTCGCCGGAGCGGTCGCAGAACGATCGTGGATAGATCTGGTAGATCGTCTCGTCCCGCCACCAGCGGGCCGCCCGGGTAAAGTCATTCATATCGGGGATAATGGGGCAGGCGCCGGCTCGTTCCGATAGCGCGCGGGGCGCGGGCGGTCAGTCGAGGATCAGGTCGTCCTCCGCGTCGCGGGCGGCGAGCCGACCCATCGCCTCCAGCAAAGCGGCCATCGCCACCGGCTTGACGATGACCTCGTCGGCGCCGGCCTCCATGCAGCGCTGGCGCAGGTCGACCGCAGTATCGGCGGTGACGACGATGATCGGGACCGCGCAATTGCACCCCCCGCCGCTGCGCAGCAGGCGCATCGCGGTGAGTCCGTCCATTCCGGGCATCCGCAGGTCCATCAGCACGATGTCGAACTTGCGGGTCGCCAGAATCTCCAGCCCGCTTTCGCCATCATAGGCTTCCTCCATGTCGACGCCGACGACCTTCAGCATGTCGCGCACGACCCGCCGGTTCATCGCATCATCTTCGACAAACAGCACCTGCATCGATTTCGTCTCCAGAACCTCCCGCCATGTAGCCTGGTAGGGTTAACGAGCTTTTATTTCCTTCGGCCGTGGCGGGCCGGATTGCGGCGGTCGGGGCGCCTCATGCGACCTGCTGCAGCGGCGCCGCCTCCTCCGCCGGGCCGAAGGCAGCGCGCAGCGCGCGCAACAGGTCGCCGCCTTTGGCCGGTTTCAGCAGCAGCGCCGTGGGGGACAGCGCGGCGACCGCGTCCAGCGGGAGGGCGCCGTCGGGGGCGAGCAGCACGATGGTGGCCACCTGGCGCTCGGCCGCGGCGCCCAGCAGCGCGGCCAGCGGGCCGAGCCGGTCCGTGGCCAAATCCGCCTCCGCCGGCGCCACCGAGGCGGCGTCGATCAGCAACGCATCGACTCCGTCCCGCGCCAGCAGGTCGAGCGCCGCCGCGCCGCCCCCGGCATCGAGCACCCTGTGCACATGCGGCTCGATCAGCCCCTTGATCATCGCCCGCTTCATCTCGTTGCCGTCCAGCGCCGCGACCGTGGCCTGCGCCAGCGTTACGGCGCGCGCGGGCGGCGCGGGCTGCTCCACCTCGCGCAGCGGCAGGGTGACGGTGAAGCGCGAGCCTTCGCCCGGCACGCTGGCGAGCGCGATCGAGCCGCCGAGCGCAGCGGCCAGATTGCGGCAGATGGCAAGGCCCAGCCCGGTGCCGCTGAACTGCCGGGTCATCGCGCTGTCGACCTGGTGGAAGGCATCGAACACCCGCGCCTGCTCGTCGGCCGCAATGCCGATGCCGCTGTCCTCGACCGCCAGCGCCAGCTGGCCGGCCGCGCGATCGCAGTGCGCGGTGAGGCGGACATGGCCGGCGGGCGTGAACTTGATCGCGTTGGACAGAAGGTTGAAGACGATCTGGCGAACCCTGTCGCCGTCGGTCTCGACCCATTCAGGCAGCTCGGCAAGGTCGGCTTCCAGTGCCAGGCCCTTGGCCGCCGCCTCGCCCGCCCACAGCGCGACCGCATCCTCCAGGATCGGGCGCAGCCGGGTCGGCTCGAGCGAGACCGTCACCTCGCCGGTCTCCATCTTGGCGACGTCGAGGATGTCGTCGACCAGCGCGCGCATGGTCTGGCCGGCGCCCTGCACCAGCTGGACCTGCTCGCGCGCCTGCGAACCCAGCTGCGGATTGGCGAGCATCACCTGCGTCATCCCCAGAATGCCGTTCAGCGGCGTGCGGATTTCGTGGCTGGTCATCGCCAGGAACTCGGTCTTGGCCTTCAGCGCCTTCTCCAGCTCCAGGTTCACCTCGGTCAGCACGGCGTTGGCGGCGCGCACCTCGTTGCGGCTGCGGCGGATCGAGAGGAAGGCGACGGTCACCAGCGCCAGCAGGATCGCACCGGCCACCGCCAGCCCGCTGAACAAGGTGGTGCGGAACCTCACCCGCTGGCGCTCGATCTTGACGTCGCGCTCCAGCTGGCCCTGCTTGAGCTGCGCGATCCGCAGGTTCTGGTTGGCGTAATCGAACCGCGCCGCCAGCAGCTGCGAGCTGACCGAAGCGGTAAGATCGCGCGCCTCCCCCTCCAGCCGCGCAAAGGCCTTGAGGTGGGCCAGAGCCCGCCGCGCATCGCCGCGCTGGTCGTAGAGGCGGGCGGCGGCTTCGTGGATTTCCATGTACAGCGAATCGGTGCGCGCAAGGTCGGCACCGGCAAAGGCACGGTCGAAGAACGCCGCCGCGCGGTCGCCATCGCCGCGCGCGGCGGCGATCTTGCCCAGCGTGCCATAGACATAGGGGCGCCATGCAGCGGCATCGGACCCCGCGCCCAGCCGCAGCGCCCGTGCGGCGTCACGCTGCGCATCGGCGAAGCGGCCCAGCTCGGCCTCGATCAGCGCGAGGTTGTTGAGGATCCGCATCTCCAGCAGGCTGCTATCCAGCGCCCGGGCATTGGCCAGCGCCGCCCGGAACTCCTGCTCCGCCTCCTGCCTGCGGCCCAGCTTGCGCAGCGCCTCGCCGCGATTGTTGTGACTGGTCAGCGACAGGAACGGGTCTTCATCATACAATTCGTGCGACTGCTCGTAATAGCGCAGCATCCTCCGGTAATCGCCGGCCTGCCAGTAGAGCTCGCCGATATCCCGCAGCGCCAGCGCCTGGCTGCGCTTTTCGCCGGCCGCGCGGAAGATGCGGTAGGCCTCCAGATAGGCGCGCAGCGCACCCTGCAGGTCGTTGTCGAGCGCCGCCGTGCCGCCGCGCGCGCGCATCAGGTCGCCGTGCAGCTTGGTCCGGGGGGCATGGCGCTCGACCAGCGGCAGCGCGGCTTCGAGCAGCGCCTTGGCCTCGGCCGGGCGATGGAGGCCGATGCTGGCCTCCACCTTCAGCCACAGCGCGGTCGCGCGACCGATCGCCCCCTCGCGCCCGGGCAGCGCGGCGGCGCGTTGCAGCGCGACGTCGCTGCGCGCGAGCGCAGCCTCGGGATCGGTCATGATCGCCGACTTGGCCTCCTCCACCGCGCGATCGAACGCGGCGCGCGCTGCGGTGACCGGGGCCGAAGCGACGCTGTCGGCGGCGGGCGTCGCGGCTGCCGGCATCGGCAGCAGCGCAGCGATCCACAGCACAAGGAGGCCTGCGATCGTCATCGCGCGCCTCCTGTGCCCCCGACGGGCGAGGATCTGGTCGGCGGCGCTCAGAAGGCGAGCATCACATGGCCGCCGGCGGTGAAGGCCGGCTCCTGCGCGTCGGTGCGGCGAAGTTCGGCGCTGCCGAACAGGCCGAGCCGGCCGGCGCCCTCCAGCATGTCTGCGCCGTAGAACGCCTCCATCCGGTACCGGCGCTGCTCGGGCGCGCCGATCGCCACGCGCTGGGTGACGAGGCCCGTCTCTCCGGTCTCGCGGTCGATCACGCCGACCATCTGCATGTCGAGATGGCCGCGCTCCACCGTCAGCGGCTGGGCCAGCGTCACGCGCAGCTGGTCGCCGCCAAGCAGCCCGCGCTTGGCGAACCCGGCCTGGAAGGCGGTGCCGACCGCGCCCTCGACGTTGAACGCCGCATCGCCCTGCGAATGGCTGACCGACATCGTCCCCGAGGCGAACAGGCTGAACCCGTTCCCGATCGCGGCATCCGCCGCGACCGACAGGCCGTCCGAAACCGTCGCCGTGCCGAAATCCGACCGCTCCAGCGAGCGGGTGCCGAGGAATGCGCCGCGCTCCGCCAGCCGGGTGTAGGAGACGCCGAGCGTCACCCGGTCGGCCGGGCGCCAGTCGAGCCGGGCCAGCATCGCCTCGGCCTCGTAGTCGCCAGCCGAGTTCAGCAGCAACCGGTCGGACGCCGCGAAGCTGCCGGTGGCAAGGTCCTGCGCGATCGAACGGTCCTGCCGCGTGACCCCGAAGGACAGGTCGAGCGCATCGGCGAGGCCGACCCGCGCCGCGACATGGGCCGCGCCCGAGGCGAAGCCAAGCAGCGGGTTGGCCCCGCCCGAACGGGGGTCGAAATCGCCGCTCAGCGCCAATCCGCCGCTGCCCCCCAGCGCCGCCGCGCCGTCGCCGCTGCCGAAGCTGAAGGCGAGCCGGTGCTGGGGATGGCTCAGCTCAACGCTCGCCAGCAGCCGGGTGCGGTCGGCACCGTCGAGCCGGGCCACCGGCTCGGTCCGGCCGCGCAACGCCATGGTCCAGCCATTGGCGAGGGTGGAGACCGGCGCCGCCCCGCGATCGGCAAAGGACGCCTGGCCCAGCCAGGAGGACAGGCGGCGATACAGCAGCTGCTCGAACTCGCCGGCGCCGCCGCCCGCCCGAAACAGGCGGCTCGACAGCGGGACCACGAAGTCGCGATACGATTCGTCGAGCGTCTCGAAGGCGATGATATGCGCGCCGGCCGCCGACCATAGCGACGGCAGCCCGCCGCTGCGAAGCTGCGCGATGCTGATCGGGCGCGTGCCCGATCCGGCGGCGACCCGATAGGTCAGCCGGTCCTGATCGAGCGCCGAAAGCGCGCCGGCGACATTGAGCAGGCCGTGGCCATAGACCGGGTCGACTCCCGGCGCGCCCAGGTCCTGCGCGCTTTCCAGGATCACCCGGGCAACATCGACCGGGTGCCGCTTCAGCCACGGCCAGCGATCGTGAACCAGCGCGATGGTGCCGGAAACCAGCGGCGTCGCGAACGAGGTGCCGGAAAGGCGCGTCACGCCGCCCTGCCCGTCGGAGGCCAGGATCATCTCGCCCGGCGCCACCAGGAACCGGTTCATCAGCAGCCCGCTGCTCTTCAGATGCTGGCCGCTATCGGCAAAGCGCGGGTCGGATTCACCCCACACCGCATCGTTGCGGCAGGTGCCCCCGGCGGTCAGGCAGGCGGTGCCCGGCATGTTCGAGAAGGCGGAAATGCGCCCGTCGGGATCGACCGACCCAACCACCAGGAAGGTGTTGTCGAACGCGCCCCGCATCTCGACATCGGCGGTTTGCGCGATCCCGTCATTGCCGGCCGCGATCACATAGATCGCCTTGTTCTTGAACGAATTGACCTGCGGCGCGGTGAACACGTCGCGCCATTCCGCCGGCAGGGTGGAGCCGGGCACCCCCAGCGACAGGTTGATGACCGAGGCGCCGGCGCGGCCGACCGCGATGACGCCGCTGCGGACATCGTCCCAGCTGGCGGTCATCGACTGGTCGAACGGATTGTAGGCGGCGATCGCCGCGTTGGGCGCCACCCCCATCACCCCCCGCCCGTCATGCGAGGCGACGATCAGGCTGCCCACGCCCGCGCCGTGGAGATTGTTGACGTCCTGATAACCGCCGGAGAACACGACCTTGGACTGCACATCGGCATCCTCGGCGGCGAAGAAGTCCACCAGACCGACCACCGCGCCCGATCCCGGCCGGCCGGCGGCGGCGGAGGGCACCTGCGTCAGCGCCGGGGTCCAGCTGATCGCGTTCATCCAGTGATCGACCCGGTCCATGCCCGAAAACAGCAGCACGTTGTCGTACCAGTCGAGCATCATCCGCTGCCGGTCGAACGCGCTCCACCCGGCCAGCGTCTGCGGATCGCCGAGATCGACGTCCCATTTGGCGAGGAACGGCTCTGCAAAGCCGGCAGCAAAGGACTTGCCGGTCTGCTCCACGACCGCCGGGCCCCACATTACCGCGCCGTCCTGCCCGATCTGGCGCAGCTGGGCGATCAACGGGGCGTAATCGCCCGATGCCTCGCTCGCCGACCAGATATCGAGCGTCGCGCGGCTGGTCGGCACGAAGGCATCGGAAAAGGCGCGGATCAGGCCGACCTGAGGGCTGAGTTCGCCGCCTTCGGGCGTCAGATCGCCCCAGAAAGCGCGGATCAGTCCGCCGCTATAGGGATCGATATCGCCCTCAAACGCGCGGATCAGCCCGCCGGAGGATGGTTCGACCTCTCCCTCGAAAGTGCGGATGCGGCCGAGAAAGGGGGAGATATCGCCCGAGAAGGCGCGGATCAGCCCACCGCTCAGCGGATCGACGCCGTCGCGGAAAGCACGGATCAGGCCGCCGCTTTGCGGCACCGCCGGCCCGCCCATCGGGGCGACCGGACGGGTGGCGATCACCGCCAGCTGCGCTTCGCCTGCCGCCGCTTCGTCGGCGCCAGCGGCAGGCAATGCCGTATCCGACTGGGCGGCGGCCGGGGCGGGAAGCAGCGCGGCAAGGCTCAGCGCGGCAAGCGGAAGCGACGCCAGAGCGGCGGCACGGCGGGACGATGCGGGCAAGGTGGACGGCATGTGGGGTTCCCCTGGCGGTGATCGGCGATCCGGTTCCCCGCCCATCCGTGAGCCAAAGAACCTGAGGACCGGCTAAAGCGAAACGGTTAGGATGCGGTTACCGGCGCGCTCGCAAGGCCTCCACCACGCGCCAGCCCGGTCCCGCATGGTGGTCGTCGGGCCTCAGATGGCTGCGTTCGCTGTCCATGAAGCGGATCAGCTCGGGCACCGGCACCGGGCGCGAGATGAAATAGCCCTGCAGCATGTCGCAGCCCATCACCCGCAGCAGCGACAGCGCCATCGGATCGTCGACCCCTTCGGCCGTGACCGTCATCTCCAGCGCATGGGCAAGGTCGATGGAGGCGCGCACGATCAGCGGATCGCGATGGCTGTGGGTCAAGCCGCTGACGAACACCCGGTCGATCTTCAGCTCGTCGGCCGGCAGCCGCTTCAGATAGGTCAGCGAGGAGAGGCCAGAGCCGAAATCGTCGATCGCCACCGAAACCCCGGCGGCCGAACAGGCATTGAGGTTGCGGATCGCCGCCTCCGGATCGGAGATCAACGCGGTCTCGGTGATCTCCACCCCGATCGGGCCGGAGGCAGCGCCGATATGGCCGAGCAGCTCGATCATGAAGGCGTCGTCCGCGATCAGCATCCCCGACAGGTTGACCGAGATCGCCAGCGGGTGGCCGGCGGCGATCATCGCGCGCTGGTCGCGGGCGACCTGCTGCACCACCCACACGGTCAGGTCGCGCACCGCGCCGGTGCGTTCGGCCAGCGCGATGATGCGGTCGGTCGGAAGCGCGCCGAACACCGGCGAATGCCAGCGCAGCAGCGCCTCCGCCGCAGTCACCGTCTGGTCGCGGCAATTGAACTTGGCCTGGTAGTGCAGCGATAGCTCGCCCCTGGCCAGCGCCCGCGGCAGCGCCCGCAGGATGTCGAGATCCTCGACGCTGGGGGGAGCCTGTGCGGCCGCATCGACCAGCCGCACCCGGCCCGGCCCCGGCCGCGCCAGCGTGCTCGCCAGCCCGTCGCCCAGCGTGTCGGGGATCGGTCCGGGCTGCGCCGCCAGAGCGGTGAAGGCGATGGTGCCCGACAGCCGGCATTCGATCCCATCGACCCGGATGGTCCGGTCCAGCCGATCGAGGCAGCGGCCCAACGCCTCCGCCGCGGCGGCATCATCGACGGCGCCGAAGACGAACTCGATCGAGCCATAGCCGACACGGCCGATCTGGGCGTCATCGATGATCGCGCGGATCCGCTCTGCGCAATCGGCCAGGGTCGCGCTGGCAATGTCGAGGCCGACAATGTCGCGGAATCCGCCAAAGCGCCCGAAGCGCACGACCGCGAAATAGGTCTGCCCCGCGCCCCATTGCGCCAGCCGCTGTTCGATCACCGGCACCAGGCCTCGGCAGCCGCCGCCGCGACCGCCACCGCTCGCGCGACGGCGGCGGGATCGGACGACCATCAGCAGGACGGCAGCGGCGGGGACGGCAGACCCGAGGAGGAACGACATGGCCATGGCCGCACCCTGCCGGCGATGTGTGAAAACGAGGTTTACGCCGTCTTTGCGAACGCTCTCGCCGGGTTGCCTGCAGGGCGCCGCCGGCACCGGGTTGAGTTTGACGTTTGCGCCAGCTTGGGCAAGCTGCGCGGTTCGTCCCGCCCTGCCCGAAGGACCGCGCCCTGTCCGCCCTGACCAGCCCCGCCCTGACCAGCCCTCCCCTTGCCAGCCCCCTCTTTACCAGCCCCGCTTTCACCAGCGTTGCCGGCATTGCCGTCCTCCTGCTGATCGCCTGGCTGCTCTCGACCGCGCGCCGCCGCATCCGGCTGCGGGTGGTGGGCGCGGCATTCGCGCTTCAGGCGCTGCTGGCGGTGCTGGTGCTCCGCACCCCATGGGGCCGCGCGATCATCCAGTCGCTGGCCGATGGCGTTGCGGCGCTGCTGTCCTATGCCGATGCCGGCACCGCCTTCCTGTTCGGCGATCCCGCCGGCAACCCGCTATCCGGCTCCTTCGCACTCGGCGCGCTGCCGGTGATCGTGTTCTTCGCCTCGCTGGTGTCGATCCTCTATCACCTGGGCGTGATGCAGCGGCTGGTGCGCTGGCTGGGCGGGGCGATCGGCTGGGCCACCGGGATCAGCCAGGTGGAGGCGCTGGGCGCGGCGGCCAACATCTTCGTCGGCCAGTCGGAAAGCCCGCTGGTGGTGCGCCCCTATCTGGCCGCGCTGAGCCCGTCGCGCCTGTTCACGCTGATGAGCGTCGGCATGGCCGGAGTCGCGGGCACGATCCTGGCCGCCTATGCCGGGCTGCTGGGGCCGGCCTATCTGCCGGTGCTGCTGGCCGCCGCCTTCATGTCCGCGCCCGGCGGCATCCTGATGGCCAAGATCATCATGCCCGATGATGAGCCGGCCGGGCCGCACGGGCACGAGGCCGCGCTGGCGCTGCCCGATCGGCGGATCAGCGCCGAAGGCCCGGCGGCGATCACCGAGGGGGAGAAGCCGCACGAGGTGCAGGCGGCGGAAAGCTTCGACGGCAGCGGCCGCGCCGCCAACATGATCGAGGCCGCCGCGCAGGGTGCGCAGACGGGGCTGCGGCTGGCCGTCGCGGTGGGCGCGATGGTGCTGGCCTTCGTGGCGCTGGTGGCGCTCGCCAATGGGCTGCTCGGCTGGGCGGGTGGACTGCTCGGCTACCCGGCGCTGTCGTTCCAGGGGCTGCTCGGCTGGGCTTTCGCGCCGATCATGGTGCTGCTCGGCATCCCGTGGGACCAGGCGCAGATCGCCGGCGGGTTGTTCGGGACCAAACTGGTGCTGAACGAATTTGTCGCCTTCATCGAACTGGGCGCGATCGGGCCGGAGATGCTGAGCGAACGCAGCCGCGCGATCATCACCTTCGCGCTGTGCGGCTTTGCCAATTTCAGCTCGATCGCGATCCAGATGGCGGTGACCGGCGGCCTCGCCCCCAACCAGCGCCCGGTGATCGCCCGGCTGGGGCTGCGCGCGCTGGCCGCCGGATCGCTCGCCAACCTGATGAGCGCGGCT
>JACIYY010000161.1 GCA_014359685.1 Porphyrobacter sp.
CGGCGGGGCGCGCGGGCGGCGGGAGCGGGGCGTGCGGGGGCGCGGGCTCGATCATGCGCGCAGGCGGCGCGGCGGCGGCGGGGCTGATGGGGCTGGCCGGACCCGTTGCGCCGGAGGCACCGCGATCGCGCAGCAGGGTGGCGCGGTTGGCCCAGAAATAGTCGGTCATCCGGGCATAGCCGGCTTCCGACAGGCGCACGAAGGCGCGGCGGGCATCCTTGCGGTCAGCCTCCCGCACCACCAGCCCGCGCTCTTCGAGCTGCTGCAGGTAGCGCAGCGCGGTGGTGCCCGGCACGTTGGCGCCGAGGCATGCAGCGGTGACCGAGCTGCGGGTGCCGGTCTTTTCGGCGATGTAGAGGTCGAGCAGCAGATCCCACGCCGGTTCGCCGAACAGGTCGTCGCCGAAGATCTCGCGCCGGCGCTGGCGTTCGCGGTAGAGGTCCTGCGCGACCACCAGCCAAACGTCGCTGTCGCGCTCCAGCGCCTCGAACGCGCCGCGCTCGGCCTGCTGCGCCTGCCGCGCAGCGACGTCGGCGGCGAGGCGCATCGCCTGGTTGCCGAGCATCCGCAGCTGGCGGGTGAGGTCGGCGATGTCGGCGTTCATCGCGCGATCCCCGGCGCTACCAGGGAGGCGCTCGGGCCGGGCGCCGTTCTGGGCGCCAGTCGGGATAGGGGCCGATCCGGCGCTGCCGGCGCCAATGCGCGGCAAGCGCGATCGCCAGCGTCACCACGCCCAGCAGCACCGGCGGCTCGGTCATCGCCCAATAGGCGCGCTGGGTGCCCGAGACCGCCAGCGTCGACAGGTGGCCGACCACCGCCATCAGCTGCAACGCCGCGGCGATGATCGGCCACAGCCGGTTGGCCCCGACCGCCAGCCAGGCGAAGGCCAGCAGGCTGAAGCCGTCGATCGCCAGCTCCACCGCGTCGAAATGGCGGAACTGCGCTGGGCCGGCCAGCTCGTGGTAGAGCTCGTCCACTATGAAGGCGGCGAACAGGATCGCGGCCCCGACCCGTTCCGGCGCACCGCCCCGCCACACCGCCAGGAAATAGACGGCCAGCGAGAACGCGGTGGCGAGGAACGAGATCGGGGGCACGCGCCATGATGAAAGCCGCTTTCGCCCGCTTCCGCAAGGTTCAGGCGGCGCGGCGGAGAGGCCGCTGGCCGAGCGGGGCCAGCGCGCCAGCATCGTTGAGGCCCTCACCCCCGGCCCGCCCGTCGCCCTCGGCCTGCCCCATCGGCTCGTTAGGCGGGCAGTCGTGGATCACCTCGCCGTGTTCGCGGCCGATCCGCTTGAGGCCGCCATGGACCCGGGCGAGATCGCCGCTGGCGGCCAGCAGGGTCTGTTGCGAGCGCACCAACCGCATCAGCTCGGCCTGGCCGACGAAGGGCTCGCGCCCGGTGTCGCGGCGGGCGGTGATCAGGGTGGCAAGCAGGCTGGTCTGCTTGAGCAGCGCATCGTCCAGCGCCGTTTCGGCCTGGCGCAGATCGTGGGTGATACGCAGTTGGGCAACGGGAAGGGTCATCGACATCGTTCATCTCCATGTCACCGGCCGGGGCCGGATCGGTCCAGGTGGAGATGGCCGAAGCCGCTACCCGCCCAGGCTCGTCGACAGGCGGTCGAACACCGCCAGTCCGCCGAGCGCGATGAAGAGCAGCAGGACCGTTACCAGAACGATCGCGCCGAGCCGCACCGCAGTGCCGTAGCGTCCTTCGAACATCTCCGGAACGATGCTGTATCCATGACCCTGCCCCATCATCTCATCGGGCTTGCTCCGTTTCGGAGCCATTGGGCCGGGCGGATCGTCGCTGTTCCCTGTGCCCTCCTGATCGGCGGGAACGGCAATCCCGGCACTACGGGATTCCTCATATGTCTGGTGTCCGGGTATCCCGGAGGCGGGCATCGGCGGCGACTGACATAGCGCAATCAGGCGCCGGTATTCGACCGCCGCCTCGCTGCGGCTCTCCACCCCCAGCTTGTCCTTGGCGAACTGCACGCGCTGATCGACGGTGTGCGGCGAGATGCCCAGCTCGCGCGCGATCTCCTTCGATGTCTTGTGCTGGAGCAGCAGGTCCATGACCTCCCGCTGCTTGGGCGTCAGTGAGGCCAACGCCGCCGGTATGTCAGACTCTCGCATAGTGTCCCCTTATGGATCAGTGGGCATTGTGGCGCCTTTCAGCGCGTGGCGCCAGCCTTTGCCCGCGCCGCCGCGGCCCGGCGCCGTTGCCTCCATTTCGGACATAGCGGGGCGCGAAAAACCCCACCGGCACCGGCCGCGCGGCACCCGGACACGGCACGGCGCGCCGGAGCGAGGCTGGATGCGGCGCGAATCGCCTCGCCAGAACCGCCGATGTGGGGGTGTCCGGAGGGAGTCAGGCGGGCGGCGGGGTGACGGCGGTCAGGTGATCGACCAGATCGCGGACCTTCTTCTGGCGCCATTGCGGGCGCGGCGCGACCAGCCAATAGGCGCGGCGGCTCTCCTCCGCCGGGCCGAGGGCGACCAGCCGGCCGTCGGCCAGCGCCTCCTCCACCAACGGCAGCGGCAGGGTGGTGCGGCCCAAGCCGGCGAGTACCGAGCTGAGCGCCTGCCCGGCATTGCCGGCCTGGAGCGCGACCTCCTCCGCGGCCTCCCCGGCCTCGCCCGTCCCCCCAGCGGGGAGCGGGAAGCCCGGCCAGGCGATCCAGCCGGGGGCGCCGGCATCGCCCCGGTCAGCGGCAGGTGCGGCGACCATGATCTTGCGGCCGGGGGCGAGCTGGACCCCTTCAAGCTCGCCCGGCCCTTCCACCAGCCGCACCGCAAGATCGAGATTGGCCTCCGGGAAATCGGCATCCTCGTCGGCGATCAGCTGAAAGCGGACCTGCGGGCGGGCGCGGCGGAAGGCGGCGAGGCGCGGGGCGAGCCATTGGGCATAGAATTCGCGCGGCACGGCGATGGCGTAGGAATGGCTCGACTGGCCGGCCTGCATCGCCTGGACGCTCTCCTCGAAGCGGAGGAAGCCTTCGCGCAGCGGGTCCAGCCCGGCCAGCGCCTCGTCGGTCAGTTCCAGCCCGCGCGGGGTGCGGCGGAACAGGACCACGCCGAGCCCGTCCTCCAGCGCGCGGATCTGCTGGCCGACCGCCGCCGGGGTGACGGCCAGCTCGTCCGCCGCGCGGGTGAAGCTGAGGTGCCGGGCGGCGGCATCGAACACGCGCAGGGCGTTGAGCGGCAGGTGCGTGCGCTTCATGGCAAGGAGCGCTCTATTGCGGCCCGCCGCGCGCGGCAAGGTGCGGGCGTGCCACGGGGGTTTGTGCGCCATTCATGGCCCGGCAGTGCCGGGGCGCAGCGTGGCTGGCGGAGGCTAGCTGGTGGTGGCGGGGGCGGCGAGCGGGCAGAACGGGATCGCCACCCGCAGCGCGCGGCCATCGGCGCGAGCGAAGGTGTAATACCCTTCCATCGAGCCGTGGCGCGTCGTCAGCTCGCAGCCGGAGACGTAATCGTGGGTCGCACCCGGTCGCAGTACCGGCGTTTCCCCGACCACGCCTTCGCCATCGACCAGCCTCACCAGCCCTTGCGAATCGGTGATCCGCCAATGGCGGGTGCGCAGCTGGATGGTGTCGTCGCGGCCATTCTCCAGCCGGATGTGATAGACCCAGAACCAGCGCCCGGCCTCGACCCGCGACTGGTCGGGCATGAAGTTGACGGCGACGCGCACGGTCACCCCTTCGGTGATCGCGGTGTGCTGGAACAGGCTGGCCAGGACTCCTTGCATGGGGTGCAGCCTAGCCGCTTTCCCCCGCCGGGCAAGGGTTGCTGTGCCGGCGGAGTCCGATCCGCCGCCGGAGCTCAGTCGCCGGGGCGGACCAGCACGCTGCCGTCGCAGCTGAGAGTCCAGCGCAGCCCTTCGGGGCGGTAGTCGAGCGTGACCTGCGCCTCCAGATTGTGCTGCGGCACGTCGCGGATCAGGCGGGTGCCGAAGCCCTGCGTGCTGGGCGGGATGACCGGCGGGCCGCCGCTCTCGCGCCATTCCATGACGAAGGCGGTGGCCGCCGGGTCGCAGGTCCAGCCGATATCGACATGACCGCCGGGCACCGACAGCGCGCCGTGCTTGAGCGAATTGGTCGCCAGTTCGTGCAGCGCCATCCCCACCACCTCGGCCGCGCGCGGGGTCAGCGCGCATTCGTCGCCCGCGGCACTGAGCGCGCCCGGTGCTGCGGCGATGAAGGACAGCTGCGCCGCCACCAGTTCGGCCAGCGGCACTTCGCGCCATTCGCGCTGCACGAGGATGTCCTGGTTGATCGCCAGCGAGCGCACCCGCTCCTCCAGCCGGGCGACGTAGAGCGGATCGTCGGGGGCGCTGCGGCGGGCGAGCGCCTGGACCGTGGCGAGCATGTTCTTGGAGCGGTGATTGACCTCCATCAGCAGCAGGCGGATCTGTTCGGTCTTCTCGCGCACCTCGGTGATGTCGGTGTTGGTCCCGAACCACCAGCTGACCTGTCCGGCCGCGTCGCGGATCGGCAGGGCACGCGACAGGAACCAGCGGTAACGCCCGTCGGCGCCGCGCATGGGAAAGGTGTCTTCCCAATCCTGGGCCGCGTCGATCGCCTCGCGGAAGCTTCGCACCACCCGGTCGACGTGATCCGGATGGTGGACCGAGCGCCAGCCCCAGCCCTCCATCTGCGCCAGCGTCGTGCCGGTGAAATCGTACCAGCGTTTGTTGTACCACACGATGTGCCCGTCGGGCCGGGCCGTCCAGGCGAGCTGGGCCATGTTGTCGGCCAGCATCCGGAACCGCTCCTCGCTCTCCTGCAGGCGGCGCTGCTGGTCCAGCAAGGGTCGCGCGTCGCGGGCCATGTTGCTGGCGCCGACGATGGTGCCGGCGGCGTTGCGGACCGGGGACACGCTGACCGAGACCTCGATCAGCTTCCCCGAGCGGTGCTGGCGGACGGTGAAGAACTGGCCGACCCGCTCCCCGGCGCGGATGCGGGCGAGGATCGCGTCCTCCTCCCCCTGCCGGTCGGGCGGCAGCAGGCGGCGCATCGACTGGCCGATCATCTCGTGTGCGGCATAGCCGAACAGGCGCTCCGCCGCAGGGTTCCAGCTGACGATGATGCCGTCGATGTCCTTGGCCACGATCGCATCGTCGCTCGATTCGACCAGCGCTTCGTAGAAGTCGTGAACCTCGATCACGCGATCATCTCCCCGGCAGATGCCGCCCATCGCGATGCTGCCACGGGCGCGCAGTGGCAAGAGCCCGCACGCGCTGGCGGCGCGGGGCGACCGGGATGCCCGTCTTTCGGCCTGTAGGAAAGACCCCGAAGGGCGCTCCCCTGCCGCGCCCGGCGCCGGCGGGCGCTACAGCCCGGCCCTGCCGAACGCCTGATCGAGATCGGCGATCAGGTCGTCGGGATGCTCAAGCCCGACATTGAGGCGCAGCATCCCGTCCTCCACCCCTGCCTCGGCACGGCCTGCGGGCCCCATATTGTGGTGGGTGGTGGTCGCAGGGTGGCACATCAGCGACTTGGCATCGCCGATATTGTTGGAGATGTCGATCAGTTCCAGCGCGTTCAGCAGCGCCCATGCCTGCTCTCGCCCGCCATCCAGGAAGAAGGCGAAGATCGGCCCGGCGGCGTCCATCTGGCTCATCGCCAGAGCGTGCTGCGGATGGCTGGGGAGGCCGGGATGGAGCACGCGCACCCCCCGGCTCTCGATGAAGCGGGCGACGGCCAGCGCGTTGTCGCTCTGGCGGCGGGCGCGCAGGTCGAGCGTTTCGAGCCCCTTCAGCACCACCCACGCGTTGAACGGGGCCAGGATCGGCCCGGTGTTGCGCTGGAACGGAAGCAGCGTCTCGGTGATCCATTGTTCGCTGGCGCACAAAGCCCCGGCGAGCACCCGGCCCTGCCCGTCCATCAGCTTGGTCGCCGAATAGGCGACGATGTCGGCGCCATGTTCGAGCGGCCGCTGGAGCGCGGCGGTGGCGAAGGCATTGTCGACCAGGGTAACGATGCCGTGAGCGCGGGCAAGGCTACAGACATGGCGCAGATCGACGATGTCCATCGTCGGATTGGCGGGGGTTTCGAAGAAGAACATCTTCGTGTTGGGGCGGATCGCCGCCTCCCACGCGGCATTGTCGCGGGCATCGACGATGCTGGTCTCGATCCCGTAGCGGGGCAGCAAATTGTCGACGATCCAGCGGCACGAGCCGAACGCGGCGCGCCCGGCCACCAGATGATCGCCGGCCGACAGGTGGCTGAGCAGCGCCGCGCTCATCGCGGCCATGCCGGTGGCCTGGACGCGGCACGCCTCGGCCCCTTCGAGCGCGGCGATCCGCTCCTCCAGCATCGCCGTGGTCGGGTTCTGCATGCGCGCATAGACCATGCCGTCCGCCTCCCCGGCGAAGCGGGCGGCGACGGTTTCGGCATCGTCGTAGGTGAAGCCTGAAGTCAGGAACAGCGCCTCCGACGTCTCGCCATGTTCGGAACGCCAGGTGCCGGCGCGCACGGCCCGGGTCTCAGGGTGCCAGCGGGCGGTCAGCGAGCGGTCGGTTCCGGCGGTCTTCTTCATGATGGCAGGCCGCTTACGGGGCGAGGCGGGGCGGGGCAAGCGCCGGCTTGCCCGATCGGCCCCGCCCGCCTATCCGCGCCGGCGCCATGAGCCCGCCGCCCGTCCATCCGCGCGACCCCACCGGCTGGACGGCGCTGTTCGCGCTCGGCTTCGCTGGCCTGTTGGCGGTGCGGCTGACGATCCCCTCCCAGCCCTTTTTCGACGAGGTCCATTATCTGCCGGCGGCGCGCGCCATCCTGGCGCTGAGCCATCCGGCCAATCCCGAGCATCCGCCGCTGGGCAAGCAGCTGATCGCGTTGGGCATGGCGGTGCTGGGCGACAATCCGCTGGGCTGGCGGATCATGCCGGCGGCCTCCGGGGTGCTGGCGCTGGTGAGCGCGATGCGGGCGCTGTGGTTCGCCACCGGATCGCGCTTCGCCAGCCTCGCCGGCGGGGCGCTGCTGGTGACCGCCTTCCCGCTGCTGGTGCAGGCGCGGATCGCGATGCTCGACATCTTCATGGTGGCTTTCGTGATGCTGGCGCTGTGGATGTGCGCCGCCGCCTGCCGCGAGGCGGAGACCGGGCGCTGGCGGCTGGCTATCGCCGGCGTGGCGCTGGGCGCGGCGATGGCGGCGAAGTGGAACGCGGTGCCGGTCGCGATGCTGCCCGGCCTCGCCTTCCTGGCGGTGCGGCTGCGCCATGCCGGCTGGCAGGCGCTGACCACCCGGCGCGGTCCGCCGGTCGCGGGGATCACGCTCGCCGAGGCGGCGCTGTGGCTGGGGCTGGTGCCGGTCGCCACCTATGCGCTGAGCTATTGGCCGCTGTTCTTCTACGCCCGCGACGCGATCGCCGCGGACGGGCTGATCGAATGGCACCGGCGGATGCTGGCATTGCAGGAAACCCCGCTGCACCCCCACCCCTATCAGAGCCACTGGTACGAATGGGTGATCGACTGGCGGCCGATCTGGTATCTCTACGAGCCGGTCGACGGCGCGCAGCGCGGGGTGCTGCTGGTCGGCAATCCGCTGGTGATGCTGGCCGGGCTGCCGGCGCTGGCCTGGTGCGGCTGGGCCGGGCTGAGAGGAACGCTCGCCTGGGTGCGCGGGCGGGCAGCGAACCGGTATTGGGCGCATCTGGCGGTCGCGGTGCTCTATGCCGCCAGCCTGGGGCTGTGGATCGTCGCGGCCAAGAACGTGCAGTTCTATTACCATTACATCCTGCCCAGCTGCTTTCTGGTGGCGGCGCTGGCGCTGGCGCTCGATGCGCTGTGGCAGCGCGGCTGGCGGGTGGTGCCGCTGGCGGTGCTGGCGGGATCGGGCGTGCTGTTCGCGGTGTTCTGGCCGATCCTGACCGCCGCGCCGCTCGACGGACCGGACGCGTTCGCGCGCTGGACCTGGCTGGATAGCTGGCGCTAGGGCTCAATAGCTGGCGCTAGCGGAACCGGCCCCAGACGAAGCGGCTGGACAGGGCGAAGTTCCACACCGATCCGATCGCGATGCCGGCCAAGGCGGCGGCATATTCGTGGACCCCGAAGCGCACCAGCAGCGCCGCCGCGCCGACATTGGCGAGCAGCCCGACCGAGCAGGCGGCAGCGAAGCGCAGCCAGCCGCGCAGCAGCGCGCCGGCCCCGCGCAGCCGCTGGTCGGCAT
Source organism: Porphyrobacter sp. (assembly GCA_014359685.1). Lineage (GTDB taxonomy): Bacteria > Pseudomonadota > Alphaproteobacteria > Sphingomonadales > Sphingomonadaceae > Croceibacterium. The sequence goes on from JACIYY010000161.1 coordinate 8,169, forward strand.
AGGTGAGCGCATTGTTGAGCGCGAAATTGAAGCTCATCGCCACAACCGCCGCCACCGCCTGCCCGATCTCGAAGCCGGTGACCGGCCGGGCGAAGCTGCCGCCAAACAGCGTCAGGAACGCGCTCAGCACCGCCATATGGACGATCACCCCCAGCCCGCCGATCGTGGCGAACAGGGCAAAGCGGGTCGGCACGATGCGCCCCAGCCAGCGATCGTAGAGGCCGACCAGAAACTCGAACACCACGATGCGGTCGAGCTTGCTGTGCCCTTGCGCCCGGCCGGTGAAGGCGAGCGGAAACTCGCGCACAAGCAGCGGCGTGTCGGCGGTGGCGAGGATGTCGAGCAGCACCTTGAAGCCGATCCCCGACAGGCGGTGCGCCTCGCGCCGGACGATCGCTGTGGGGAGCATGAAATATCCGCTCATCGGATCGCTCAGCGCCACCCCGGTCAGCCTGCGGGCAAGCGCATTGGCGAGCGCGGAGGCGCGTTCGCGGCGCGGGCTGTTCCACTGCGCGGTGCTGGCGCCGGGCGCGAAGCGGGATGCGACCGCAAGCTCGCATTCGCCGGCCCGGATCGCCGCCAGCATCGCCGGCAGCAGCGCCGGGTCATGCTGATGGTCGGCATCCATCACCGCCACTACCGGCGCGGCAGTCGCGCACATCCCCTCGATCGCCGCGCTGGCGAGGCCGCGCCGGCCGATGCGCTGGATCACCCGCAGGCGCGGATCGGCGAGCGACAGGCGGCGCGCCTCGTCCGCCGTGCCGTCGCAGCTGTCATCGTCGACCACGATCGCCTCCCACCCGATGCCGGTCAGCGCGCGGTCGAGCCGGGCGAGCAGCGGGGCGAGATTGGCGCGTTCGTTGAGGGTCGGGAGGATCACGGCCAGTTCGAGCGGGCGGGCCGGGGCATGGTCGGGAGCCCGCTCCGCCGGCCCGCAGCCGGTCCCCCGCCCGGTGGCGGGCAAAATGTCAGAGGTGGGCAAGCACCGCGTCCGCGATCTCGGCGGTGCCGGCATCGCC
>JACIYY010000162.1 GCA_014359685.1 Porphyrobacter sp.
GGGCGAGACCGCATCGGCGGTCCGCATCAGCCCATAGATCACATAAGGCTGGCGCCCGACCTCGGTGGTGATCCAGCCGGCGATCACCGCGACGAAGCCCGTCGGACCCATCACCAGCGCCGCGCGGTGCAGGCCGCGCCATTCATACAGGCCGTTGCGCCAGCGTGCGATCAGGCTCCACAGGCCGAGGCCGAGGATGGCAAAGCCGATCGCCACCATCACCCGGAACGACCAGAACACGATGCCCACCGGCGGCTGCTCGTCATCGGGCACGCTGTCCAGCCCGCGCAGCGGGGCGTCGAGCGAATGGCCCAGGATCAGGCTGGAGGCGCCGGGAACCCCGACGGCATAATCGAGCCGCTGCTCGCGATCGTTGGGGATGCCGAACAGGTAGAGCGGGGCGCGGCCTTCGGGATGGCTCTCGTAATGCCCTTCCATCGCCATCACCTTGGCCGGCTGGTGCTCCATCGTGTTGAGGCCGTGGAGGTCGCCGGCGACGATCTGCACCGGCCCGACCAGCGCGGCCATCCACATCGCCATCGAGAACATCGTGCGGGCGTGGGGATTGGCCCGGTCGCGCAGCAGGTGCCATGCGCCGACCCCGCCGACCACCAGCGCGGTGGTCAGATAGGCGGCGATGACGGTATGGACCAGCCGGTAGGGGAAGCTGGGGTTGAAGATGATCGCCGTCCAGCTGTCGCCGGGCAGGAACTGACCGTTGGCCCCCATCTCGAACCCGGTCGGCGTGTGCATCCAGCTGTTGACGCTGAGGATCCAGAAGGCCGAGATGAAGGTGCCGATCGCCACCATCAGCGTGGCGGCGAAGTGCAGCCGCGGGCCGACCCGGTTCATCCCGAACAGCATCACGCCCAGGAACCCGGCTTCGAGGAAGAAGGCGGTCAGCACCTCATAGGCCATCAGCGGCCCGATCACCGGCCCCGCCCGGTCGGAGAACACCGACCAGTTGGTGCCGAACTGATAGGACATGACGATGCCGGAAACCACGCCCATGGCAAAGGCGATGGCGAAGATCTTCATCCAGTACCGGAACAGGTCGAGATAGCGCTCGCGGCCGGTCCACAGCCACAGCCCCTCCAGCACCGCCAGGAAGCTGGCGAGCCCGATCGAGAAGGCCGGGAAGATGAAGTGAAAGCTCACCGTGAAGGCGAACTGGATTCGGGCCAGCAGCATGGCGTCGGCTTGATCGAACATGGCGGCGCCTTACGCCCCTCCCCGGCCGGGCGGTAGTGCTTTGCGACGAACAGACGGTGCGCGCAACGCAACCGCGGGCCGGTCATCGGCCCGCCAGCCACCCGGAGCGCGGGCGGGCAAGACCGTTGCCCCAAGCCCATTGCCCTGCGTCCCGCGCGCCCCTAGATCGCCGCACTCCCACGCCAGCAACCAGGCACCCTGCTTGATCCTCTCCCCCTTCGAATGGATGATCGCCAAGCGATACATGCTGCCCGGGCGCGGCGAGGCGGTGATCGCGCTGGTCGCCTCGATCAGCATCGGCGTGGTCATGCTCTCGGTCGCCATGCTGGTGATCGTGATGAGCGTGATGAACGGCTTTCGCGCCGAGCTGCTCGACCGCATCGTCGGGCTGAACGGCCATGCCATCATCCAGGCCTATGGCGGGCGGCTCGACGATTGGGAGCAGGTGCTGGAACGGGTCCGCGCCACCGACGGCGTGGTCGATGCCAGCCCGCTGATCGAACAGCCGCTGCTGGCGACCTATAACGGCCGGGCGGAGGCGGTGCTGGTGCGCGGCAATATTCCCGAGGACATCGCCCGCCTTGCGAACGACGTGGTCGCCGGCGACCTGGCGAGCCTGCGGCCCGGCGCCGACAATGTCGCCATCGGCTCACGGCTGGCGATGAACCTGGGGGTGCGGGTCGGCGATGTCATCACCATCATCAACCCGCAGGGCCGCGCCACGCCGTTCGGCACCGTCCCCCGCCAGGTCGGCTATACGGTCAGCGCGATCTTCGAGATCGGGGTCTATGATTACGATCAGGCCTTCGTGGTCATGCCGATCGAGCAGGCGCAGACGCTGCTGCTGATCGGGGACGCCATCGGCATGATCGAGGTCACCACCGAGGATGCCGACCGCGTCGGCGAGATCCTCGCCCCCGTCGCCGCGGACTTGCAGGGCCGCGCGGTGGTGACCGACTGGAAGAGCATCAACCGCAGCCTGTTCGAAGCGCTGCAGGTGGAACGGGTGGCGATGTTCTTCGCGCTGTCGATCATCGTGCTGGTGGCGGCGTTCAACATCCTGTCCAGCCTGGTCATGCTGGTCCGCTCCAAGACCCGCGACATCGCCATCCTGCGGACCATGGGGGCGACCCGCCGCTCGCTGCTGAAGATCTTCGTCACCACCGGTTCGGCCGTCGGCGCGATCGGCACGCTGGCGGGGCTGGCGCTCGGCTTTGTCGTGCTGCTGTTCCGCCAGCCGATCGTGCGCGGGATCGAGGCGGTCACTGGGCAGAATCTGTGGGACCCGCAGATCCGCTTCCTGACCGAACTGCCCGCGCGCACCGATCCGGTCGAGGTGCTGATGATCAGCGCCATGGCGATGGGCCTCAGCTTCCTTGCGACGCTGTATCCCGCCTATCGCGCGGCCGGGACCGATCCGGTCGAGGTGCTGCGCTATGAATGAGGTGGTCCGGCTGGAGCGGCTGACCCGCAGCTTCTCGCAAGGGGGCGTCACCATCGAGGTGCTGCGCGGCGTCGATCTGGCCATCGCGCCGGGCGAGATCGTGGCGCTGCTGGGGCCGTCGGGGTCGGGCAAGTCGACGCTGCTGCAGGCGGTCGGCCTGCTTGAAGGCGGGTTCGGCGGGCGCATCGTCATCGCCGGGGTGGAGGCGGCCGCGCTCGATGCTGCCGGCCGCACCCGCGTCCGGCGCGAGCATCTGGGCTTCGTCTATCAATTCCACCACCTGCTGCCCGACTTCACGGCCGAGGAGAACGTGATCCTGCCGCAGCTGGTCTCCGGCGCGGCGCGGCCGGCGGCGCGGCTGCGGGCGCGCGAGCTGCTGGGCGCGCTGGGGCTCGAACACCGCCTCGACCACCGCCCGAGCCAGCTTTCGGGCGGGGAGCAGCAGCGGGTCGCGGTGGCGCGCGCGCTCGCCAACCGGCCGCAGCTGGTGCTGGCGGACGAGCCGACCGGCAATCTCGACGAACACACCGCCGACAAGGTGCTGGCGCAGTTCCTGGAATTGGTGCGCGGCACCGGCAGCGCGGCGCTGGTCGCCACGCATAACGAGCGGCTGGCGGCGAAGATGGACCGCGTGGTGCGGCTGCACGAAGGCGTGCTGGCGTAGAGCTGGCCGGGCTGGCGGCTGCCGCTCGCCACGCCGACACTGCGCGCGCGCTGTGCAGCAGCGGCAGGAGCGCGTCACCCCCGGCCCCGGTCGCACGCCCGTGCGCGGTGCAGGCGCCGATGCGGGGCCTGCGCTGCTGTCAGATCGGGTCGCCGGCTACAGCGCCTGTCCCGCCGCCCAGCCGCTCGCCCACGCCCACTGGAAGTTGTAGCCGCCCAGCCAGCCGGTCACATCCACCGCCTCGCCGATCGCATAGAGGCCCGGCACGGCGCGCGCCGCCATGGTCTGCGAGGACAGGCCGGCGGTCGCGATCCCGCCGGCGGTCACCTCCGCCTTGGCAAAGCCTTCGGTGCCGCTGGGGGCAAAGCGCCAATCGGCCAGCCG
>JACIYY010000163.1 GCA_014359685.1 Porphyrobacter sp.
CATCGGTCAAACTCCTGACTTGAGGTTGTGCCCCTCAAAGCCGCAGATAGGGTGGCCCGGTAAGCCGACAACGAACCGCCGGAAACAAACAGTAACGAAGTGTAACAGCGGTTGCGGGCGCACCGCACACGGGCATGGAGCTGTCCGCATGGAATCGCCCGACAGCCCGCACATCGCCGTGATCGAGGATGACGACGAGATTCGCCACCTGGTCGGCGGGCTGCTGTCGCGCGAGGGCATGACGGTCCATCCGTGCCGCACCGCTGCGGCGTTCGACACGCTGCTCGGCCAGCGAACGGTCGACCTCGCCATCATCGACATCATGCTGCCGGGCGAGGACGGCCTCTCGCTGTGCCGGCGGATGCGGGCGATCGGCGACCTGCCGATGCTGATCGTCTCGGCCCGCAGCGACGATGTCGACCGGATCATCGGCCTCGAGATCGGCGCCGACGATTATCTCCCCAAGCCCTTCAACCCGCGCGAGCTGGTCGCGCGGGTGCGCGCGCTGCTGCGCCGGTCGCGCGGGTCCGAGAGCATGATCGGGCCGTCGGGCGGGCAGCGATACAGCTTCGCCGGATGGGTCTGGGATGTCGATGCCCGCAGCCTCGTCAGCCCCGACGCCGTGCCGGTCGAGCTGACCGGCGGCGAGCACGATCTGCTCCACTGCCTCGTCACCCATCCGCAGCGCGTTTTGTCGCGCGAGCAGCTGCTCGACTGGTCCCGCGGCCGCGAGGCGGCGCCGTTCGACCGGACCATCGACGTGCAGCTCGGCCGGCTGCGCAGGAAGCTCGCCGTCCATCCGCAGGGCGAGGCGCTGATCAAGACCGTGCGCGGCGGCGGCTACGTGTTCGTCGCCCCCGTGCGCCGGGTCTAGGCGATGCGCGGAACGCTCTCCTTCCGGATCGGCGTGATCCTGCTGGTCGGTTTCGTGCTTCTCCAGCTGCTGCTCGTCCTCGTGCTCCAGCTGCCCGGCCGCATCGATGATCGCGGCTATTACGGGCTACCCCGCCCGGCCGCCTTTGCCGAGCTGGTGCGGGCGGTCGAAGCCGCAGGTCCCGCCGGCGCGCCCCGGCTGGTCGAGACCTTCAACGGATCGCTGTTCACGATCGAGCTGCGCAGCCGGGCGCCGGACGATTTTCACGAAGTGCCCGAGCGGATGAGCGCGCTCGCCGCCGAATATCGCCGTGCGCTGGCCGGCCACAACGTCGTGGTCGACGGCGGACCGGGCCGCCTCAACGCCCTGCTCGGCGATCGCGCGCGGCCGCTGAGATTCCTGGTGCCGATCCGGGTGACGGTGTGGCTGCGCAGCGGCAAGGTGCTGGTCCTGACCGGCCGCCCGGCCGATGGCCTGCGCGCCTATTTCGCGCAGCGCAGCATGCTCGGGCTGGTCGGCGGCAGCGTGCTTCTGCTGGCGTTGTGGATCGCGCTGCGGCAGACCACCCGTCCGCTCCAGCGGCTGACCGCGGGTGTTCGTGCGCTGGGCGAGGATCTTGACGCCGACGATGTGCGGCCGGAGGGCAGCCGCGAGGTCCGGACGCTAGCTGCCGCGTTCAACGACATGAAGCACCGCATCGCCCGGCTGGTCGAGGAGCGGACCTTCATCCTCGCCGGCATCGCCCACGACCTGCGCACCTATCTGACCCGGCTGCAGCTGCGCGCCGAGTTCATCGCGGACGCTGAGCAGCGCGCCCGCGCCACCCGCGACCTTGAACAGATGTCGGCGCTGCTCGACGACAGCCTGCTGTTCGCCAGCCTCGGGCACGGACCGCGCGACGAGGCCGAAAGCGTGGACCTCGCAGCGCTGACGCGCGACCTGGCGGCGCTCCACCCGCACGAGGCCCGCATCCGCCTCGACCTCCCGCCTGCCTGTCCTGTGCTGGCCAACCCCGCCGGGCTGGAGCGGGTGTTCGGCAATCTGCTCGACAATGCGTTGCGCTACGCGTCCACGGTCACCGTCCGCCTCGAAAGCAGGGGGAGCCGGACGGTGTGGTCTTTCGAGGACGACGGACCCGGCGTTCCGGCCGAGCACCTGTCCGGGCTCGGCACCGCCTATGCCCGGCTCGATCCGTCGCGCGACCGGCGCACCGGCGGGGCCGGCCTTGGCCTTGCGATCGTGCGCGCCCTGACCGAGGCGATGGGCGGCACGGTCGCCTTCCGGTCCGCGCCGGGCCGGGGCCTCCATGTCGAGGTCGCCTTCCCCTCGGCCGCGCCCGCGACCTGACCCGCAGCCGAACGGCGCCCCGTCATGTCGAGGCGGTCCGCATGGACACCAGTGCCAAGGGCGAGGCCGGTTCGCATATCCGCCCTCCGCAGCGCGCCATCCCGTGTGCGCGACCTGCTGCTCGGTGCCCGGCCGCGCCGCGCGATCAATCCGCGCCGCCGGCCCCCAGCCACCAGCGCAGCACGCTGGCCACCGCGAACAGCACCGCCACGCTGGCGCCCCAGATCGCCGCCATCCAGGCCAGCCTGCGCCACAGCGGCCGCTCGTCGGGTGGCGCGCGCATCAATGGTAGCCGTCCGCGCCGACCTTGCCGCGGAACACCCAATAGGCCCAGCCGGTATAGGCGAGGATCGGGGGCAGGGTGATCGCCACCCCGATCAGCATGAAGATCTGGCTGCGCTCCGGCGCGGCGGCGTCCCAGATGGTCAGCTGGTCGGGCACCACATAAGGCCAGATCGTCACCCCCAGCCCCGCCATGCCGAGCAGGAACAGCCCCAGCGACAGCACGAACGGCGCCAGCTCCGCCCGCCGCGCCAGCGCCCGCCACAGCAGCACCGCCAGCGCTGCGGTCGCCACCGGCACCGGCGCGGCATAGGCCAGCATCGGCATCGACAGCCAGCGGGCGGCATATTGGGGATCGAGCGCGAGATTGTAGAGGCTGACGCCAAGCATCAGCGCCAACGTCGCCACAGCCGCCCAGCGCGCCATGCGGAACGCGTGCTCCTGGCCCGATCCGGCGGTCTTCCATACCAGCCAGCAGGCGCCCAGCAGCGCATAGCCGGCAATGGTGCCAAGCCCGGTCAGCAGCGTGTAAGGGGTCAGCCAGTCCCACCAGCTGCCGGCATAGGCGCGCCCTTCGACCGCCACCCCCTGCAGCAGCGCGCCCAGGATCATCCCCTGGCTGAGCGCGGCGATCAGCGATCCGGCGAAGAAGGCGCCATCCCACAGCGGGCGGTGGCGCGGGCTGCGCCAGCGGAATTCGAACGCCACGCCGCGGAACACCAGCCCCAGCAGCATCGCGATCACCAGCGGATAGGTCGCCGGCAGCAGCACCGCATAGGCGAGCGGAAAGGCCGCCAGCAACCCGCCGCCGCCCAGCACCAGCCAGGTCTCGTTGCCGTCCCACACCGGCGCGATGGAGTTCATCGCCCGGTCGCGCTCCTCCCCCACGGCCAGCGTGGGAAACAGGATGCCGATGCCAAGATCGAAGCCGTCCATCACCACATAGGCGAACACCGCAAAGGCGATGATGAACGCCCAGATTACCGTCAGGTCGACAGCCACGCCCATCATTCGTTCCCCTCGCCCCGCCGCGCCCGCTGTACGGCCG
>JACIYY010000164.1 GCA_014359685.1 Porphyrobacter sp.
CGCCACGCGCGACAATGTCCGCCACCTGCATGCCAGCCTGATCGAGCGCGGTTTTGCCGCCGTCGCCCTGTCGGGCGAGCACAGCCAGTCCGAACGCAACGGCGCGCTGCAGGCGCTGCGCGACGGGCGGGCGCGGGTCTGCGTCGCCACCGACGTCGCCGCGCGCGGCATCGACCTGCCGACTCTGAGCCTGGTGGTCCATGTCGAGATCCCGCGCGATGCCGAGACTCTGCAGCACCGTTCCGGCCGGACCGGGCGCGCCGGGCGCAAGGGCACGGCCGTGCTGATCGTTCCCTATCCGCGCCGCCGCCGGGTGGAGGCCATGCTGCGGTCCGCCGGGATCGCCGCCGAGTGGATCGGCCCGCCCACGCCCGAGGACATCCGCGCCCGCGACAATGAGCGGATGATGGCCAGCCTGCTGGCACCGGTGGAGCTGGACGAGGAGGACCTGGCGCTGGGCCGCCAGCTGCTGGCCGCGAAAAGCCCGGAGGAGATCGCCGCCACGCTGGTCCGCCGGGTGCGCACCGGCCTGCCCCAGCCCGAGGAGCTGATCGAGGGCAGCGCGCAATCCACCCGCGCCCCGGCGCAGGATGGCCCGCGCCCCGGCTTCGAGGACGTGGTGTGGTTCCGGATGGATATCGGCCGCCGCCAGAACGCCGATCCGCGCTGGCTGCTGCCGCTGCTGTGCCGGCGCGGCCATATCACCAAGAACGAGATCGGCGCGATCCGCATTGCGCCTGACGAGACCCGGTTCCAGGTGCCGCGCGCCATCGCCGGCCGCTTCGCCGAGGCGGTCGCCCGCACCGCCGGCCCTGAGGGCGAGGACGAGAGCGGGGTGCGGATCGAACCGTCCGAAGCGCCGCCGCCGCAGGGCCCGCGCGCGCATCGCAAGGGCGGCGCCCATGCCGCCGGCCCGCCGCAGAACCGCGCGCGCATTCGCCCGGCGCACGGCGCCCCCCATCGCGGCAAGCCGGGGCCGAAGGGTAAGCGGCCCCGGTGATCGCCCGGTGATCGTCCGGTGATGGCGCCGTGAGCGAGTCGCCGGCAGAGCCGGGCACAGGCCTGCGCATCCTGGTCGATGCCGACGCCTGCCCGGTCAAGGACGAGGTTTACAAGGTCGCGCTGCGCCACCGCGTTCCGGTGACGATCGTCAGCAACAGCCCGATCCGGGTGCCGCCCCATGCGCTGATCGGGCGGGTGGTGGTGGGCGAGGCCTTCGATGCCGCCGACGACTGGATCGCCGCGCGCGCGGGGGCCGGCGCCATCGTCGTCACCGCCGACATCCTGCTGGCGGATCGCTGCCTGAAGGCCGGCGCCGCCGTGCTCGGCCCGACCGGGCGGCCGTTCACCCCCGGATCGATCGGCGGGGCGATCGCCACCCGCGCGATCATGGCCGACCTGCGCGCCGGCGGCGAGCAGCTGGGCGGGCCGGCACCGTTCACCAGAGCCGACCGCTCGCGCTTCCTGCAGGCGCTGGACGCGGCGCTGGTGCGGCTGGCGCGCCGGGCCTAGCTGCCCCCGATGGCAGCCGACGAGTTCGACGCCATCGTGCTGGGCGCGGGCGCGGCCGGGCTGATGTGCGCCGGCGTCGCCGGCCAGCGCGGGCGGCGGGTGCTGCTGATCGACCATGCCGACCGGCCGGGCAGGAAGATCCTGATCAGCGGCGGGGGCCGCTGCAACTTCACCAATCTGGGCACCGCGCCCGACCGGTTCCTGTCCGCCAACCCGCATTTCGCCCGCAGCGCGCTGGCGCGATACCGGCCGGAGGATTTCGTCGCGCTGGTCGAGCGGCATGGCATCGCCTGGCATGAAAAGACGCTGGGGCAGCTGTTCTGCGACGGCTCGGCCCGGCAGATTGTCGACCTGCTGCTGGCCGAATGCGCGCGCGGCGCGGTCGAGATTGCGCTGGGCCAGCCGGTTGCCGGCATCGACCATGGCGATGGCCGCTTCCGCGTCACGCTGGGCGCGCGCACCGCCAGCGCGCGGGCGCTGGTGATCGCCACCGGCGGGCCGTCGATCCCTAAAATGGGCGCGACCGGCTTTGCCTACGACCTCGCCCGGCGGTTCGGGCTGAAGGTGGTGGAGCCGCGCCCGGCGCTGGTGCCGCTGACGCTGAGCGGGGAGGAGCTGTTGTTCCGGTCGCTGTCCGGCATCTCGGCCGAGGTGGTCGCGCGGGTCGGCAAGACCGCGTTTCGGGAGGCGGCGCTGTTCACCCATCGCGGGCTGTCGGGGCCGGCGATCCTGCAGGCCTCGTCCTATTGGCGGCACGGCGAGCCGCTGCATGTCGATTTCCTGCCCGGCCGCGCGCCCGACTGGCTGCGCGAGGCCAAGCGCGCCACCCCGCGCGCGAGTGTGCCGCGCCTGCTGGCGGGCGCGCTGCCGGCACGGCTGGCCGAGGCGCTGGCCGGGCGGCTGGGGATCGGCGCGGGCGAGCTGGCCAACCTGCCCGATGCCCGGCTGCTGGAGGCGGGGCGGCGGCTGGCCGATTGGCGCTTTGCCCCCAGCGGCACCGAAGGCTTTGCCAAGGCCGAGGTGACCGCCGGCGGAATCG
>JACIYY010000165.1 GCA_014359685.1 Porphyrobacter sp.
TCATCGCCATCGGATTGGCGCGGCCGGTGCCGGCGATGTCGGGCGCGCTGCCATGGATCGGCTCGAACAGGCCCCTGGTGCCGAACGCCGTGCGCGTCTCGCCCAGAGCGGCGCTGGCGAGCAGGCCGATCGAGCCGACGCACATGCTCGCCTGGTCGGACAGGATGTCGCCGAACAGATTGCCGGTGACGATAACGTCGAACTGGCCCGGATCGCGCACCAGCTGCATCGCGGCATTGTCCACATACATATGGGCGAGCGCCACGTCGGGATAGTCGGCGGCGACCTCCACCATCACGTTGCGCCACAGCTGGCTGGTTTCCAGCACATTGGCCTTGTCGACGCTGGTCAGCAGGCGGCGGCGGCCGCGCGCGGCGCGGAACGCGACATGGGCGATGCGGCGCACCTCGTCCTCCGCATAGGACATCAGGTCATAGCCTTGGCGGCGCCCGTCTTCGAGGGTGCGGATCGCCTTGTCGCCGAAATAGACATCGCCGTTGAGCTCGCGCACGATCAGCAGGTCGATGGCCCCGGCGATCTCCGGCCGCAGCGCCGACAGCGCCTCCAGCCCCGGAAACATCCGCGCCGGGCGCAGGTTGGCGAACAGGCCGAGCGCGGCGCGCAGGCCGAGGATCGCCTGTTCGGGGCGCAGGTGGCGGAGGAGCGAGTCGCAGGCCGGATCGCCGACCGCGCCGAACAGCACCCCATCGGCGGCCCGCGCCATCTCCAGCGTCTCGGGCGGCAGCGGGTGGCCGTGGCGGCGATAGGCGATGCCGCCGACATCGCCTTCCCACACGGTCAGCCCCGGCAGGTCGAGCGCGGCGAGGACGCGGCGCGCCTCCCCCATGATCTCCGGCCCGATGCCGTCGCCGGCGAAACAGGCGATCTTCATGCCGCGATCCTCACGCCCTGCCCCTTCAAACGATGCGCCCGAGCAAGCCCCGCAGGCGCTGGCGCGCGGCCATAACATCGCCGCGCCGATCGGCAAGCAGGTAGCGGTGGAGCAGCGGCGCCAGCCGGTCGAGAGCGGCCAGCGTGGCGGCGAGATCGGCGCCCTCTTGCTGGGGCCGGCCGCCATAGCCGAGATCGCGCAGCAGCAGGGTCTCATAGCCGAGCAGCGCGCCGGCCCAGTCGCGCGCCGAGGGGGCATGGGCGATGGCGTCGAGCAGGCCACCGAGCGCGGCGTAGAGTGCAGGATAGGGCTGGCGCTCGGGCAGCGCGGTGGCGGTCAGCGCGCAGGCCCAGCCGATGCCGGCGGCGGGCAGCGGCTGGGTCATCAGCGCGCCGCGGCTGTGCAGCAATTCCAGCGTGGCGAAGGGCAGCTGGCCCTGCGCGCGGCCCGCCAGTTGCAGGTCGACCCGGTTGCCGGGGATCACCACCGGCCGCAGCCGCCGCCCGCGCCCGCCCGCGACATAGGCGGCGATGACGCCGTATTCCTCGGTCAGCAGCCGGGCGATGACCGCCGTTTCGGCGTGCTGGCGCGCGGCGAGCAGCAGAGCGGGCATCCGGACATGCATCGCAGCGTCCTGCCCGGCGCGGCGGCGCGGCGCAATCGTCGGCGGATCAGGCGGGGGTGGGGACTGGATTGCCGCGCCGCCTGCGGCGACTCGCAATGACGAGGGGGACGGGGGTTGCGGTCTTCGTCATGGCGAGGGTCGTAGGTCCTTAGCCATCTAGCGGCGGGGGCGCCCGGCCGCGATTACAGCGCGTCGGCGGCAGGACTGGCGGTCTCGGTGCCCGCCGCGGTCGGGCGCGGGGCCGGGCTGGCGGCCATCGCCGCCTCCAGCGCCGCGAGCCGCGCTTCGAGCGCCTCGACCTGCTCGCGGGCGCGGGCGGCCATCGCCTTGACCGCTTCGAACTCGTCGCGCGAGACGAAATCGG
>JACIYY010000166.1 GCA_014359685.1 Porphyrobacter sp.
GGCGGATGGCGGGGCGCAGGTCGCGTTCATCAACACCGGCGGCGTCCGCAACCGGCTGGAGCCGGCCGGCGATGGCAGCGTCACCTACGGCCAGCTGTTCGCGGTGCAGCCCTTCGGCAACACGCTGGTGGTGCTGGAGATGACCGGGCGGCAGCTGAAGGCGGTGCTGGAGGAGCAGTTCGGCCCCGACAGCCCCGCCCGGCCGCGCCAGTCGCTGCTGATCCCCTCGCGCGGGTTCACCTACACGATCGACCCCGCCCGCCCCGCCGGGGAGCGGGTGGTGGCGATGCGGCTGGACGGGCAGCCGGTGGCGGAGGCGGCGACCTACCGCGTCACGGTCAACAACTTCCTCGCCAGCGGCGGCGACGGCTTTGCCACCTTCGCGCAGGCGCCGGTGGTGGCAGATGGCGGCCCCGATCTCGACGCGATGGAGGCCTATATCGCCGCCGGCGTGACGGCACCGGCCGACCGGCGGGTGCTGGAGGCCAGCGGCGACGCGCCATGATTGGCGAGTCGCGACAGGCTTGTTGATGAAACACATGCGCGGCGGGGTTTGAACGAGGCCCGCCCCCGGCGCGCCGGGGGGCAGCGGGGATAGGGGCCGGCGGGCGTGTAGGACAGCGGGTTCGGCAGGGGACTTGCGCGGATTTCCTCGACACGCCGGCTTGTGCCGGAGCGCGGACCCGCGCATGAGCGCAAGCTTCATGGATATCCCCTCTCTCCCGCCGCTTCTGGCCGAAGCGCTCACGACGCGCGGCTATAGTGCCCTCACCCCGGTGCAGGAGGCGGTCGTGGCCGAGGATGCGGCGGGCCGCGACCTGGTCGTCTCGGCCCGGACCGGATCGGGCAAGACCGTCGCCTTTGGCCTGGGCATGGCGGACCAGCTGTTCACCGACGGGGCGCTGCCACCGGCCGCTTTGCCGCTGGCGCTGATCGTGGCGCCCACGCGCGAGCTGGCGCTGCAGGTCAGCCGCGAGCTGGGCTGGCTCTACGAAAGCGCACGCGCCCGCATCGCCACCTGCGTGGGCGGGATGGACGCATCCCGCGAACGGCGGATGCTGGCGCAGGGCGCGCATATCGTGGTCGGCACGCCCGGCCGGCTGCGCGACCATCTGGAGCGCGGCGCGCTGGAGCTGTCGGCCCTGCGCGTGGCGGTGCTGGACGAGGCCGACGAGATGCTGGACATGGGCTTTCGCGAGGATCTGGAGCAGATCCTCGACGCCACGCCCGACCAGCGCCGCACGCTGCTGTTTTCCGCCACCATGCCCCGGCCGATCGAGGCGCTGGCCCGGCGATACCAGCGCGACGCGCTGCGGATCACCACCGCCGGAGAGGAGCGCGGGCATGGCGACATTGCCTATCAGGCGATCACCGTCTCCCCGTCCGACATCGAGCACGCGGCGATCAACCTGCTGCGGCTGCACGAGGCGGAGACCGCGATGCTGTTCTGCGCCACGCGCGACAATGTCCGCCACCTGCATGCCAGCCTGATCGAGCGCGGTTTTGCCGCCGTCGCCCTGTCGGGCGAGCACAGCCAGTCCGAA
>JACIYY010000167.1 GCA_014359685.1 Porphyrobacter sp.
CGGGCATATGCAGAACATGGGCGAGGGGCCGCCGGTCCAGCGCACGGCCGCCGCGGCCGACCGCACCGGCCATGCGATGCTGCACGCGCTCTACCAGCAAAGCCTGAAGTACAATTCCGACTTCTTCGTCGAATATTTCGCAATCGACCTCATCATGCAGGGCGGGCGCTGCGTCGGCGTGATCGCGATGTGCATGGATGACGGCTCGATCCACCGCTTCCGCGCGCAGGCGGTGGTGCTGGCGACCGGCGGCTATGGCCGCTGCTACTTCACCGCCACCAGCGCGCACACCTGCACCGGCGATGGCGGGGGCATGGTGCTACGCGCCGGCCTGCCGCTGCAGGACATGGAGTTCGTCCAGTTCCACCCCACCGGCATCTATGGCGCCGGCGTGCTGATTACCGAAGGCGCCCGGGGCGAAGGGGGCTATCTGACCAATTCCGAAGGCGAGCGGTTCATGGAACGCTACGCCCCTTCGGCCAAGGATCTGGCCAGCCGCGACGTGGTATCGCGCTCGATGGCGCTGGAGATCCGCGAAGGGCGCGGCGTAGGCCCGAACAAGGACCACATCTACCTCCACCTCGATCATATCGATCCGAAGGTGCTGGCAGAACGGCTGCCCGGCATCACCGAAAGCGGCAAGATCTTCGCCGGTGTCGACCTGACGCGCCAGCCCCTGCCGGTGGTGCCGACCGTCCATTACAACATGGGCGGCATCCCGTGCGACTATCACGGCCGGGTCATCAATCCCACGGCCGAGAACCCCGACCAGCCGGTGCCCGGCCTGTTCGCGGTGGGGGAGGCGGCGTGCGTCTCCGTCCACGGCGCCAACCGCCTGGGCTCCAACTCGCTGATCGATCTGGTGGTGTTCGGCCGCGCGACCGGCCTCTACCTGAAGAACAACGTCACGCCGGGCGCCGCGCAGGAGGAGCTGGCGAAGGACAGCGCCGACTTGGCGCTCGGCCGGCTCGACCATTTCCGCTTCGCCAGCGGCGGATCGCCCACTGCGATGATCCGCAGCCAGATGCAGCGGGCGATGTCGACCCACGCGGCGGTGTTCCGCACCGCCCAGTTGATGGAGGAGGGCAAGGCTCAGCTCGCGGTCATCTATGACAGGATGCGCGACATATCGGTCACCGACCGTTCGCTGATCTGGAATTCGGACCTGATCGAGACCATGGAGCTGGACAATCTGATCAGCCAGTCGGTGGTGACGATGCATTCCGCGGCCAACCGCAAGGAATCGCGCGGCGCCCACGCGCACGAGGATTTCCCCGAGCGCAACGACGCCGAATGGATGAAGCACACGGTCACCTGGTTCAACGGCTGGGGTGGCGAGGGCGGGGAGGTCCGTATCGACTACCGCCCGGTGCATGAGTTCACGCTGACCGACGACGTCGAGTATATCAAACCGAAGAAGCGGGTATACTAGGAGAGCCACCCGCCGATCGCCATGACCGGGCGGACACCCGATCGACGGAGGCGCTTATGATGGCGGGGGGACCGGATCAGGCCGCGAGTGCTGTGGACCATGTCCGGCAGGCGCGGGAACGCAAGCGGGCCGAGGCTGAGGCAATTGGCGTCGATGCTCGCTACATCGATGATCTCGTGGAGCGGTTCTACTCTCGCATACGCACCGACGAGCTGCTCGGGCCAATCTTCGCCGATCGCATCGCCAGCTGGGGCCCGCATCTGGCGAGGATGAAGCAGTTCTGGCGCTCCATCCTCCACAATAGCGGCGAGTACTCGGGCAACCCGATGATCAAGCACACCGCCATACCAGATCTGGGAGAAGCCCATTTCGCCCGTTGGCTTGAGCTGTTCTACCGGACGCTGCGAGAGGGCGAGGGGGACCCGCGTGCAACCGCCCTGGTCGGCCAGAGGGCGCGTATGATCGCCGAGAGCCTGCTGACTGGCGTCACGGTTCAGCGGGATGGAGTGGCCGGCGGCCGCGCGGGCCGGAACTTGCCCCATGTCTGATCCACCTTCCGATCTGGTCTGCTATCGCCGGATCGGCCCCTTCGACGCCGCGGCGATCCCCGCCGGCCTGCTACGGGAACACACGCTGAAGGCTGGCGTCTGGGGCCGCGTTGGCAGCGGCCAGTCGGAACGGTTGGTCGCGCCCGCCGAGACCTTCATCCCACCCCAGCGGCCGCACCACGTCGAGGTGTCGCCAGACGTGTCGCTCGAAATCGAGCTCCTCTCGCGCAGTGGGTAAAACCCGCCAGCAGCTCATCCGAGGCGGAGAGTGGCGGCGCGAGTGGACCGTCATCACGGCGCGACGAATGAAAGCGGCTGGGCCGGCGGTCAGCGCGCCTGCATTGCGGCGTCGCCCTCAGCGACGCGGCGCGCATCGACGATCCGCACCGGTGCGGCCAGCATCTGCCCCTTCATCCAACCTTCGCCCTTGTCCGGGTCCACCGGCGCTGTGAAGATCGCGCGGACCACCTCCATCCCCTCCACCACATGGCCGAAGGCGGCGTAGCCCTCGCGCCGGTCGGGGTCGTCGCTCGTCGGATCGGCGTCGAGGCCCGGCTGCGGTGAGAGCATGATCGAGAAATCGCCGGTGGCGGTGCCCGGCTCCAGCCGCGCCATGGACAGCGCGCCCATCGTGTGCAGCACGCCGGTATCGCTGGTCCGCTCATGCGCGATCGGCGGCAGGATGCGCCCCGGATCGTTCTGCGTGCCGCCCTGGATCAAGCCGTTGGGCTGGTCTCCCCAATCGAGCCGCATCGCCCGGTAGAACATTGTCCCATCCAGCCGCCCCTCATCCACATAGCGCAGGAAGTTGCCGGCGGTGATCGGCGCGCGCCCAGTCTCGAGCGCCACGACAATCTCGCCCAGCTCGGTTTCCAGCACCACCTGTTCGGTGGCATAGCCGTCATCCGGCGCCGCCTCCTGGGCGAGAAGCGGTGCGGCGAGCGCGGCGAGCGGGGCGATCAGAGCGAATCGGCGAAGCATCCTTCTCGCCTTGTGCCAGCCCCTGCCACCGTTGCGCCAGCCCTGCGCCGGTGCGGGCGGTCGCAATCGTGAGGAGCGGGTCGGGTACGCCGCCGGCCGCGGGCTCAGTCGCTGCCCGCCGCCAGCCCGCGCGGCCTGGGCGCCGGGGACGGCTTGCTCCTCAGCGCTCGGCGCCGGGGGCGCGCACTGCGGCCGGGAAGCTGACCTTGTCGCCGTCGGCGAAGGTCAGCGTCACCTCTACCACGGCGCCCGGTCTGATCGCATCGGCAAGGCCGCTGGCCATCACGTGACGCCCGCCCGGTTCGAACCGCACCGTCTCGCCCGCGGGCACCGGCTGCTGGGTCATCTCGGCCATCATCGACGCGCCCTGCGGTCCGACGGTGGTGGTGTGGAGCATCGCGCTGGCGGCACCCTGCACGCTGGCGCCGCTGATCGCGACCGGCCGGTCGGACATGTTGACGATGATGAAGT
>JACIYY010000168.1 GCA_014359685.1 Porphyrobacter sp.
GTGCGGGGTCATGAGGATATCGCAATCCAGCGTCGCCAGCCGCGCCAGCCCGGTCCGATAGGCGGCGACAAGGTCCGGATGGTCGGAGAAGCGGTAGGAATCGTTGCTGATCGGCGAAAGACTGTCGGCATAGACGATGGTGCGGCAATCGCCGCCGTCGCAGCTTTCCCACTGCCAGCTGAGCGCGCCAAGGGTGTGGCCCGGCGTGGGCAGGGCCATCAGCGACAGAGAACCCAGCCGCAGCGGCTCGCCAGCGATGACGAGGCCATCGACGCGCGCTGCCTCGAAAGGCTCGTGCATCCCCGCCTGCGGGTCGTCGGCGGCGGTCTCCCCGCTTGCCAGCACCGGTGCGGCGGCGGGGGAGGCGAGCAGCCGCGCCCCGCTGCGCCGCTGCAGATCGGCCAGCCCGCCGACATGGTCGAAATGCTCATGGCTCGACAGCAGCAGGGCCACATCCTCAATGCGCAAGCCCAGCGCAGCGATGTTGGCGGCGATCAGCGGCGGCGCGGCGCCGGTGCCGCCGTCGATCAGCACGTGGCCCTGTGGCCCACCCGCAACCAGGATCGCGGCGATGCCGCAGGTGCCCACATAATAGGTGTTGCCGTGGATGCGGAACGGTGGGCCGGGCCGGTCCCATTCGTCGGCATCGCTGCAGGTGGCGGCCCATTCGCTGTGCCCGGTCGGCGCGATCTCGGCGGGGACCGGAGCGCCCGACGGCGGTGCCGCGCAGCCGGCCAGCACCAGCAGCGCAGCGGCGGCGGTTCTAGCGGACATAGCTTGCTCCATTGGCGTCGATCGTGGCGCCGGTCATGCTGGCCGGCGCGTCGAGCGCGCAGAAGGTGGCGATGGCCGCGATCTCCACCGCACTGGCGACGCGGCCCAGCGGGATATCCGCCAACAGCCCCGGCCCGCCCCGGCTGGCGAGGTAGTCGCCCGCCATCGCGGTGTCGACGAAGCCCGGCGCGATGGCAAAGCTGAGGATGCCTTGCGCGGCATAGCCGCGCGCGATCGTCTTGTGCAGCGCCAGCATCCCGCCCTTGGCGGCGGCGTAGTGCCAGTGCGCCGGGCTGTCGCCGCGGTGGCCGGCGCGGCTGGCGATGTGGACGATCCGACCGGCAGCGCCCCGCTCCAGCCAGTGGCGCACCGCATAGCGGCTGAGCTGCGCGGCGGCGGTCAGGTTGATGCGCAGCGTATCCTCCCACCCGTCCAGCCAGGCAATGTCGGAGCCGTCGAGGGGATTGGCGGCGAACCGGCCGGCATTGTTGACCAGCACGTCGATCCGCCCACCGGCGCGCTCCAGCGCCTGCTCCCACAAGGACTGCGGAGCGCCATAAGCAGTGAAATCGGCGGCGATCAGGTCGGGATCGCCAGCACCGGGATCGGGATCGGTGGAGCCGGTCGAGTGGCCGATGACCCGTGCGCCGCGCGCGCGCAGCGCATCGGTGGTGGCGGCGCCGATGCCGCGGCTGGCGCCGGTGACGAGGATGACGGGCGGATTCATGGGCGCAAGCGATAAGCCTGTGTTCACCTCAAGGAAAGCCGTGCGCTTGCCCTACGCCGCCGATCCGCTAAGGGAAGCCCAACTCTTCTATCGCAACCGGGATCAGGAATGGCCGACCGCCCGCTTTCGCCACATCTGCAGATCTGGAAATGGGGGCCGCATATGCTGGTCTCCATCCTCCACCGCGTCACCGGGGACGGGATGGCCTTCCTGGCCCTGCCGGTGCTGCTGTGGTGGCTGGGGGCCACGGCCAGCGGACCGGACGCCTATGCCGATTTCGCGGCAGTGATGGGCTCGATCCCGGGCATCATCATCCTGGTCGGCATCAGCTGGGCGTTCTTCAACCATATGAGCTCGGGCATCCGCCACCTGGTGCTCGATATCGGCGCGGGCTACGAGATCGAGACCAACCGGCGCTGGGCGATCGGATCGGTCGCCAGCGGACTCATCCTGACGGCGGCCTTCTGGGCCGGCGTCCTTCTCATCTAGGACGGACATGGGTAGACGAACGACGCTCGATCGCTTCGGCGGCAAGGCGACCGCCATCGGCCATGTGCGCGGGCTCGGCCCGTCGCATGGCGGCACGCATCACTGGCTGCTGCAACGCTTCACCGCCGTCGGCAATCTGGTGCTGGTCGGTTTCCTGGTAATCAGCCTGGTGCTGCTGCCCAACTATACCTACGCCACGGTGCACAGCTGGCTGGCCCATCCGCTGCCGGCGCTGGCGTTGGCGCTGATCATGGTCAACACCTTCTACCATGCCCGGCTCGGGCTGCAGGTGATGATCGAGGATTACGTCGATACGCCCGGCAACAAGCTCGCCGCCATCCTCGCTCTCAACCTCGCGGTTTTCGGCGGCGCGGCCTTCGGGCTGCTGTCGATCGCCCGCGTCGCGCTGGGAGCGGTCTGATGGCCTCCAATCCCGCACCCACCACCGGCGCCATGCCCGATGGCGGCGGTCACGCTATGGGGCAGCCGCTCAAGCGCGCCTATCCGATCGTCGAGCACGTCTATGACGTGGTCGTGGTGGGCGCGGGCGGCTCGGGCTTGCGCGCCACGATGGGCAGCGCCGAAGCCGGGCTGAAGACCGCCTGCATCACGAAAGTGTTCCCCACCCGCAGCCACACGGTCGCGGCGCAGGGCGGCATCGCGGCCAGCCTTGGCAACAACACGCCCGACCACTGGACCTGGCATATGTACGACACCGTCAAGGGGTCGGACTGGCTGGGCGACCAGGACGCGATCGAATATATGGTGCGAGAGGCGCCGCAGGCGGTCTACGAGCTGGAGCATGCCGGCGTGCCGTTCAGCCGCAATGCCGACGGCACCATCTATCAGCGGCCGTTCGGCGGGCATATGCAGAACATGGGCGAGGGGCCGCCGGTCCAGCGCACGGCCGCCGCGGCCGA
>JACIYY010000169.1 GCA_014359685.1 Porphyrobacter sp.
CCCGCTACGACAAACTCGCCGCAACATACCAAGCCGCCATCAGTCTCGCCGCCATCATCATATGGTGGTTATGAGTCCTGACCCTAGAGCGGCGCTGGGCAGCGGCCCGGCCGGTGGCGTCCGCCGCCGGGCGCTCAGCCCACCAACTCGCGCACATCGGTCAGCCGCCCGGTCACCGCCGCCGCCGCCGCCATCGCCGGCGAGACCAGGTGGGTGCGCGCGCCCGGCCCCTGACGGCCGACGAAATTGCGGTTGCTGGTGGAGGCGCAGCGCTCGCCCGGCGGGACCTTGTCGGGGTTCATTCCCAGGCAGGCCGAGCAGCCGGGCTCGCGCCATTCCAGCCCTGCCTCGATGAAGATGCGGTCCAGCCCCTCGGCCTCCGCCTGTTCCTTGACCAGCCCCGATCCGGGCACCACGATGGCCCATTTCACGCTCTGCGCCTTGTGCCGGCCGCGCAGCACAGCGGCGGCGGCGCGCAGATCCTCGATCCGGCTGTTGGTGCAGCTGCCGATGAAGACGTTCTCGACCGCCACGCTGTCGAGCCGCTGCCCCGGCTCCAGCCCCATATAGGCAAGGCTCTTGCGCGCCGCCTCCTGCCTGGCCGGATCGGCGAAGCTTTCGGGCGCGGGGACGGTGCCGCCGATCGGGGCAGTGTCCTCCGGGCTGGTGCCCCAGGTCACGGTCGGCTCGATAGCCGTGGCATCGATCACCACCTGCTTGTCGAAGCGCGCGCCCGGGTCGGTGTGCAGGGTGCGCCAATAGGCGACGGCGCGGTCCCATTCCTCGCCCTGCGGCGCGAAGGGGCGGGTTTTCAGATAGGCGAAGGTGGTCTCGTCAGGCGCGATCAGGCCGGCGCGGGCGCCGGCCTCGATGCTCATGTTGCAGACGGTCAGCCGCGCTTCGACGCTCATCGCCTCGATCGCCGGGCCGCGATATTCGATCACATGGCCGGTGCCGCCGGCGGTGCCTACGCGTCCGATGATGTGCAGGATCAGATCCTTGGCGGTAATTCCCGGCCCGAGCGCGCCCTCCACCCGCACCTCCATGCTGCGCGAGCGGGTCAGCAGCAGGGTCTGGGTGGCCAGAACGTGCTCGACCTCGCTGGTGCCGATGCCGAAGGCCAGCGCGCCGATCCCGCCATGGGCGGCGGTGTGGCTGTCGCCGCAGACGATGGTGGTGCCGGGCAGCGAGAAGCCCTGTTCCGGCCCGACGACATGGACGATCCCCTGCTCGCGCGCGGTCGCGCCGAAATAGCGGATGCCGAATTCGGCCACGTTGCGCTCCAGCGCGGCGAGCTGCTGCGCGCTTTCGGCATCGGCGATCGCCAGCCGCTGCCCGGCGGAATCGAGCCGCGCGGTGGTGGGCAGGTTGTGGTCGGGCACCGCCAGCGTCAGCTCCGGCCGGCGCACCGTGCGGCCGGCCAGGCGCAGCCCTTCGAAGGCCTGCGGGCTGGTCACTTCGTGCACCAGATGGCGGTCGATGAAGATCAGGCAGGTTCCGTCCGCCTGCCGTTCGACCACATGGGCGTCCCAGATCTTTTCGTACAGAGTGCGTGGTTTGCTGGCCATGCGGCGCAGATGGCGCGGGCGCGCGCGCAAGGCAAGCCGGGGCTGTCTTTCCGCTGCCCGAACGCCTATTTGGCCCGGCATGGACTGGCTCGTGCCCCTGCTGATCGTGCTCGCCAGCATCGCGGCGATGGAAGGGGTGGCGTGGGCCAGCCACAAATACATCATGCACGGATTCGGCTGGGCCTGGCACCGCGACCATCATGAGCCGCACGATCGCGCGCTGGAGAAGAACGACCTGTTCGCGCTGGTCGGCGCGGCGGCCAGTATCGCGATGTTCGCGCTCGGCTCGCGCTGGGTGATGGGCGATGCGGCATGGTGGCCGGCGAGCTGGATCGGCCTTGGCATCCTGGGCTACGGGATCATCTACAGCGCGGTCCATGACGGGCTGGTTCACCAGCGCTATGGCCGCTGGGTTCCGCGCGGCACCTATGCCCGAAGGCTGGTGCAGGCGCACCGGCTGCACCACGCCACGGTCGGCCGCCACGGCGGGGTCAGCTTCGGCTTCCTGGTCGCCGGCGATCCGGCGCGGCTGAAGGCGCAGCTGCGCCGCCAGCGCGAGGCGGGCCTCGCTGATCTGCGCGCCAGCCGAGCGGCCGGCGGCGAGCGCGCCTGAGCGTCATTCGGGCCGGGTGGCGATCCATAGCGCGACCGCCACCAGCGATCCGATCGAAGCCAGCGCCCACGGATAGCCGACCGACCACCAGCTGAGCGTCCCCGCCGCCGCCATCGCCGCCAGCGCCGAACGCTTGGCCCTGCGCGACACCGATCGCCGTTCGCGCCAGTCGCGCAGCGGCGGGCCCATGACCCGATGGTCGAGCAGCCGCTGTTCCCACGCCGGATTGCCGCGCGCGAAGCAGAACAGCGCCAGCAGCAGGAACACCACGCCGGGCATCATCGGCAGCACCAGCCCGATCCAGCCCAGCGCCAGGAACACCAGCCCGCCTGCCATCCATAGCGGGCGGGTCACTCAGGCGGCCGCGATCCGGCGCGCATGGTCCTGCACCAGCGCGATCATGTTGGGCACGCCCTGGGTGCGGCTGGAGCTGAGCTGGTTCTTAAGGTCGAACGGGGCGAGGGCGGCGGCAATGTCCATCGCCGCGACCTCGGCCGCCGGGCGGTCCTGCACCGCCGCGATCACCAGCGCGACGATCCCCTTGGTGATCGCGGCATTGCTGTCGGCGAGGAAATGCAGCCGCCCGTCGGGCGCTTGCGTAGGATAGACCCACACGCTGGCCGAACAGCCGCGCACCAGCGTGGCGTCGGTCTTGAGCGGGTCGGGCATCGGCTCCAGCTCGCGCCCCAGCTCGATCAGCAGGCGGTAGCGTTCGTCGCCGTCGAGGAAGTCGTATTCGTCGCGGATATCATCGAGTGTTCGCATGGCGCGCGAGGCTGTAGCGGTCCGGGCGCGCGGGCGGAAGCGGCGCGGTGGGACGGCGTGGCGGATTACGGGTCGACGCCGTTGGCGATCGCCTCCAGCCGGCGGATCCGTTCCTTGAGGTCGGCGATCTCGATCCGCGCCGCGCCCTCGCGCGGGGCGCGCTCGATTTCCACCGGGACGCGGCGCAGCTCCAGCTCGCGCGATTTGAGCGCCAGCCAGTCCTGCCAGCCCCGCAGCAGCGTCGCGGCGACCGCCAGCAGGCCGATCAGCGCGCAGGCGGCAATCAACACGGTCTCGCTCATCCTCGCAGGCTCCTTTGTCGAAAGGGAACGGATCAGGGCTGGTCGCGCAGGCGGTCGATCTCGGCCGACAGGCGGCGCGCTTCGGGATTGTCGGTGGCGATGCGTTCGAGCACCTGGACTCGCTCGCGCAGCTCGGCGATCTCGCGCCTCAGCTCGGCCTCCAGCCGGGGGTCGCCGGCCTCGTCGGAGGGGTCGCTGCGGCGGGCGCTGTGTCCGCTTCGCAGCACGCTGGCGACAGCGAAGATCGCGGCGATCAGGACGATCGCGGCCCACATCGTCATCGGGCGCGCTCGCGCCGCGCCGGCTCGAGGTCGATCGCGGCTCCGTTCCCGTCGCCGCCCCCGTCCACCCGCCGCTGGTCGCGCAGCGCCTCGATCTGGGTGGCGACGTCGTAGCCGCGATCGGTGACGATCCGTTCGAGCACGCGCACCCGCTCCTCGATATGCTTGACGTGGCTGGCATATTGGGCGGCGCGCTCGGCGGTGGCTTCGGAGGTGGAGCCGATCTGGCGGTCCATCATCTTCTCCCGGTGCTTCAGCCACATGGCGAAGAACGGGATCGACAGCGCCATGATCGGAATGAGGAGAGCGAGTTCGCCTTCCATCGCGGGCGTTTCCTTTCGTGCAGGTCAGCGCAGCCGTTCGATCTCGGCCGACAGGCGCGGGTTGGAGCTGACATAATGGTGCTCCACCTCGGCCAGCCGGCGATTGATGTCGCGGAACCGGGCGCGGATCTCGCGCGCGGTGCGCTGCGGGCTCTGCCGCACGCGCTGCCAGTAGCGGCTCTCCTCGCGGTCGGCATAGAGGTGCGGCGGCTTCTTGGAGGCGAGGAGCCCGAGCACGAAATAGATGGGGATGCCAAAGCCGGTCGCCACGGTCAGGATCACGAAGGCCAGCCGCCACCAGATCGCGTCGATCCCGGTGTAATCGTCAAGCCCCGAACACACGCCCATCAGCTTGGCATTGTGCTTGTCGCGGTAGAAGGTGGTGCGGGCGCTGCTCACCGGCGCTCTCCTTTGTCGGCCAGCAGGCGATCGAACTCGCGCAGCGGCTGGGTGTCGATGTCCCGGGCGGCGGCGATCCGCGCCGGGGTGAAGTCGGGATTGTCGGCGGCGACCAGCCGCTCGACCGTGTCCATCCGCTCGTCGAGCCGCTTGGCGAGGTTGTAGAGCTCTTCCAGCAGCACCTCGTCATCGGTGGTGATGGTGGCGGCGGTCTTCCACCTGGTCATGTAGTGGAGGATCACCCACGGCAGGCCGATGAAGATGGCGATGATGGCGATCGCGGCTTCCATGGATCACTCCTCCTTGCGGGGCGCGCTTTTGCCCAGCGCGCGCTTCATGTCTTCCAACT
The DNA here is from genome assembly GCA_014359685.1 of Porphyrobacter sp. Taxonomy (GTDB): domain Bacteria; phylum Pseudomonadota; class Alphaproteobacteria; order Sphingomonadales; family Sphingomonadaceae; genus Croceibacterium. The sequence goes on from JACIYY010000169.1 coordinate 4,601, forward strand.
CGGCGTCGATCCGGTCGGAGCCTTCGAGCGCGGCGATCTCGTCGGCGAGGCTCGGCTTGCCCTGCTCGGCGATCCGCAGCGAATCGGCGCGCCCTTCGGCATAATCGACGCGGCGCTCGAGCTGGTCGAAGCGGGTCAGCGCCTCGTCCACCCGCTCGCTGGTCATCAGGCTGCGCAGCTTGACCCGGTTCTCCGCGCTTTCCAGCCGGGCGGCGATCTGGGTCTGGCGGCTGCGTGCCTCGCGCAGGCGGGTCTGCAGCTTGGCGATGTCCTCCTCGTAGGCGCGCAGCGCGTCGTCGAGAACGGCGATCTCCTGCTTCAGCTGGTCGGCCATGTCGCCGGCGCGCTTCTTTTCCAGCAGCGCGGCGCGGGCCAGGTCCTCGCGGTCCTTGCTCAGCGCCAGCTGCGCCTTGTCGGCCCAGTCGGCCTGAAGCTTGTCGAGGCGCACCGTGTGGCGGTGCATCTCCTTCTGGTCGGCGATGGTGCGCGCGGCGCTGGCGCGGACTTCCACCAGCGTCTCCTCCATTTCCAGGATGATCATCCGGATCATCTTGGCCGGATCGTCCGCCTGGTCGAGCAGATCGTTGAAATTGGCCGCGATGATGTCGCGGGTGCGGGAAAAGATGCCCATGAAGGGTCCTCCAGAAAAGGCGCCCGACGCGCCCGGCGCCGGGCTGGTACGCAGCCGCTCGATTTCCCGTTCGAGCCGCGAGCCGGGCTTGCGGCCCCGGCGCCGGACGTCCTCGTCGCTCATGCCAGCTCCACGAACGGCGCCAGCCGCAGCGCCGCCTGCTCACACATATCCTTTTGCCGGGCAAAGGCGAAGAGGTTGAAGGCCAGAATGGCGGCGATGCTGGCCAAGGCGGCGCGCTCCAGCCCCGTGGCGAGGAACCGGTGGTGATGATGCATGAAACCCGTCTCCCCAGCCTGCTGTCCCCGCCTTCCTAGCAACCGCCGTGCCAGTTGCGCCGGGACCGCCGCTTTCGCCTTGCGACGGCGCGCAACGAGGCTTGCGATATGGCGGATATTGCCAACAGGCGGGATTTTCCGCTAGATCATGGCGAATGGAGCGCGACAATCAGTTCATCGGCCAGTCGACCGCCTTCCTCGACGCGGTGGAGCGCGCCAGCCACGCTGCGCCGCTGCGCCGGCCGGTGCTGGTGATCGGCGAACGCGGCACCGGCAAGGAGCTGATCGCCGAGCGGCTCCACCGCCTGTCCGACCGCTGGCAGCACCCGCTGGTGACCATGAACTGCGCCGCTCTGCCCGAGACGCTGATCGAGGCCGAGCTGTTCGGGCATGAGGCCGGCGCCTTCACCGGTGCCGCGCGCGCCCGCGCCGGGCGGTTCGAGGAGGCCGA
>JACIYY010000017.1 GCA_014359685.1 Porphyrobacter sp.
CCCCACCCGCGCGGCGGGCCTCCTCCTGGCGGCGCTGGCGACGATGACGCTTGCCGGATGCGGCGAGGACGAGCAGGGCGTCAGAGTCCGCTACGCGATCCACCCGGTCGCGGGGCGGATGCCGGGCCATATGAACGTGCTGCTGGCGGAAGCCAATGTGCCCTATGACGAGGTGTTCGAGCTGGAGGACATCAATTCCGATTTCGCCCACACCGACGTCGCCTTCGTGATCGGCGCCAATGACGTGGTCAACCCGGCCGCCAGGACCGACAAATCCTCCCCCATCTACGGCATGCCGGTGTTCGACGTGGCGAAGGCCGGGACGGTGATGTTCATCAAGCGGTCGATGGGCGGGGTCGGCTATGCCGGCGTCGACAACGACGTGTTCTACATGGACAACACGATGATGCTGCTGGCCGACGCGAAGAAGATGGTCGAGGACATCAACAAGAGCCTCACCCATTGATGCGGCGGCTGACGGTCATCCTCGGCGCCGCCGCGCTGGCCGGGTGCGCGCAGACCATCGCCGAGAGCCGCGTCCGCTCCGCGCTGGAGCAGGCCGGCCTGTCCGAACCCCACGCGCGCTGCATGGCGGAGCGGATGGTCGATCGGCTGACCATCGACCAGCTGCGCAAGCTGGAGGCGCTCGGCCCGCGCGAGGGCGAGCCGCGCCGGCCCGTCGGCCTGGCCGATTTCGTCGAGCGGGTCCGCCGCGTCGGCGATCCCGAGGTGGTCGCCGTCACCGCCAGCTCGGCCGGACTGTGCGCCACCGGGCTTGCCCGGCTGGACGCTGCGGCGATCCTTTCCTAAGTCCTTTCCCAGGATCGCCGCCGGGCAGTTGGCCGGCGGCAGCGAAGGGGGCGACGTGCGGAAGCTGGGCTTGATCGGGGGGATGAGCTGGGTTTCGACCCGCACCTATTACGAGCATATCAACCGCATCGTCCAGCACCGCGCCGACCGCCGCAGCAGCGCGCCGCTGCTGATCGAAAGCCTCGATTTCGCGCAGCTCTACGCGCTCCACACAGAGGCCGACTGGCAACGCGCGACCGGCATCCTGACGGACAGCGCGCGGCGGCTGGAGGCGGCCGGGGCGGGGGCGCTGATCATCGGCGCCAATTCGATGCACCGGGTCTATGAAGCGGTCGCGGCGGCGGTGGACGTGCCGATCCTGCATATCGCGGAAAGCGTGGGCGAGCGCATGGCCGCCGACGGCGTGGTCAGCGCCGCGCTGCTGGGCACGGGCAATGTGATGACCGAAAGCTTCTACCGCCGCCGGCTGGTGGCCCATGGCATCGACCTGCTGCCGCCCGACATGGACAATGTCGAGGCGCTGGACCGGATCATCTACGAAGAGCTGATGGTCGGCCGCGTCACCCGCGGCGCGCAGCGGACGCTCAAGTCGATGATCACCACGCTGGAGCAGGAGGGGGCCAGTGCCGTGGTGCTCGCCTGCACCGAGCTGGAGCAGGTGGTCGATGTCGATGCCAACGTCCTGCCGATCTACGACAGCACCCGGATCCACGCGCAGCGCGCGGCGGAGTGGATCCTGGGCGCCGATTGACACCCCCCCCGGCACGCCGGGATTCGCCAAGCGTTCGGGTTGCCAGCCGGGCGGGCAGCTTCTAGCCAGCGCGGCGATGCCCGCAGACCCGCTCCGCGCACCCTATGCGGCCGATCCGGCCCGCTCGCGCGGCCGTGAATTCGCGCAGGGGCTGGATGGCGAGCGCGGCCCGCGCAGCGCCTTCCAGCGCGACCGCGACCGGATCATCCATTCGATCGCCTTTCGTCGCCTCGCCGGCAAGACCCAGGTCTTCGTCGCGCCCGATGGAGACCATTTCCGCGTCCGCCTGACCCACAGCCTGGAGGTGGCGCAGATCGGCCGGGTGATCGCCCGCGCGCTGCGGCTCGACGAGGACCTGACCGAAGCGGTCTGCCTGGCCCACGATATCGGCCACCCGCCGTTCGGCCATGCGGGCGAGGAGGCGCTGGCCGCCGCGCTGGCGGGGCAGGGCGGGTGGGACCATAATGGCCATTGTCTGCGGGTGCTGATGCGGCTCGACAGCCCCTATTGCGACCTGCCCGGCCTCAATCTCAGCTGGGAGGTGCTGGAGGGTCTCGCCAAGCATAACGGCCCGGTGACGCAGCCATGCTGGGCGCTGGCGGAACTGGACGCGACCTATCCGCTGGACCTGACGCGCTGGCCGTCGCTGGAGGCGCAGGCGGCGGCGCTGGCCGACGACATTGCCTATGACAACCACGACATCGACGACGGGCTGCGCGCGGGATTCCTGACGCTGGACGACCTGCTGACGCTGGATGGGCTCGCCGAGCTGTGGCGGGAGGTGGAGCGGCGCTTTCCCGGTCGCCCGCGCGAGGCGCTGCTGCGCGAACTGGTCCGCACCCAGATCGGGGTGATGGTGAACGACCTGCTCGACGAGACGCGCGCGCGGCTCGCCGGGGTCGGCTCGCTGCAGGCGGTGGCCGCCGCGCCGGGGCCGCTGGTCGGGTTCTCCCCCGCCATGGCCGGGCATGAACGGCGGCTCAAGGCGTTCCTCTACGAGCGGCTCTATTACCACGCCGAGCAGGAGGCGACCGCCGCGCGCGCCAGGGCGGTGATCGCGGACCTGTTTGCCGCCTATCGCGCCGATCCCGGCCTGCTGTCCCCCGGCTGGCTGGCGCGCCTGCCGGTCGAGGAGCCGGCGCGCAGCCGCCACCTGGCCGATTTCATCGCCGGGATGACCGATCGCTACGCGCTGCAGCACTATCGCCGCATCTTCGGCACCATGCCGGACGGGCTGTCCAATGTCTGATCCCCCGCTCGCCTCGTGCCCGGTGTTGCACGAAGCGGGCGAAGGGTGCCTGATCCACGACAACGCCGCGATGCTCCACCTTGCCCATCCCTCTTCAGCAGGAACACGCCAGTGAAATGCCATGCCCCCGCCGCCGCCCGCAACCGCGATCCCATCGCGGCGGTTCTGGCGCAGGAACTGCCGGCATCGGGCCTGGTGCTGGAGATCGCCAGCGGCACCGGTGAACACGCGGCCCATTTCGCCGGCCGATTCCCGCATCTGCTATGGCAGCCCAGCGATCCCGATCCGGCGGCGCTCGCCTCGATCGAGGCCTGGCGGGCGGAGGCGGCGTTGGGCAATCTGCTGCCGCCGATCGCCCTGGATGCGGCCGGAGCGCAATGGCCGGTGGATCGCGGCGATGCCATCGTGTGCATCAACATGGTCCATATCAGCCCGCCCGCTTCGGCAGAGGGCCTGCTCGCCGGCGCCGGCCGGCTACTGCCCGAAGGCGCACCGCTGGTGCTCTATGGCCCGTTCCGGGAGGATGGCGTGGACCTCGCCCCCGGCAACGTCTCGTTCGACCGCAGCCTGCGGGCACAGGACGAACGCTGGGGTCTGCGCCGCGCCGAGTGGATCGACGAGCTGGCCGACCGTGCCGGTCTGCGCCGGTCTCGGCGCGTCGAAATGCCCGCCAACAACCTGACGCTCGTCTATCGGCGCGAGGCTAGCCCGGGGAATGGGGGCGGCAGCGAAATCTCGCCGTGATCGCCATCGGCGGTCAGCCTGACCTTTCCGGAGCGAACGGCAGGATGCTTTCCAGCGTTGCCAGCGGCGGGGCACCCGGCAGAGCGACGCCATGTCGCAGCAGGAAGGTATGCCGGACGATCTCGGCCTGCTGTTCGAGGCCGTAGCGTTCGAGCGTCCATCCCGGTCTGATGCTGTAATCGTAACGGCAGAACGGATGCCGGCGCAGCACGAGGTTGATGCCGCGCTGGTATTGCCAGACGTGAACCAGCTCATGAATCAGGTGTCCCTGCCGGCTGATCGATGCGCTGGCGAAGCATTCGCAGTAGCTGGTCCCTTGCGGATGGAAATGGATATGTCCGCGCGGGGCCATGGTCACGGTGCGGGGCTGGAAGAAGGCCCACTTGCGGCGGACGATCCGCACCGGATCATAGTCGATCGCGTCGCCAAAGACGCTTCGCGCCATCATGCGCTCGGCAGCGGACAGCGGGCGTGAATCCGGATCGGGCGCAGTCATGGCCTGACTATAGCGCCGATTTCCGCGCCGGCACCCTGTTGCCGGACGCGCTGGCGGTAACGCCTTTTCGTCGAGGTGGCGCCGGTCGCTGCGCGGTTCCGCCACGTCACTTGGCGTTCATCGCCGCCGCCGCTATAGGCCGGCGGATGACCCTTCGCGCTTTTCCCGCTACCGCGCTTGCCTGCGGCGCCGCCCTGTTGCTTTCCGCCTGCTCGGCGCTCGGCGGGGGGAACAGCGAGCCGGGCACCGCCTATGTCGCCCGCGACGTCGAATCGCTCTACACCGCCGCCAAGGACCGGCTCGACCGGGGCGACCTGCAAACGGCTGCGGCGCTGTTCGACGAAGTCGAGCGCCAGCACCCCTATTCGCCCTGGGCGCGGCGGGCGCAATTGATGAGCGCGTTCACCTATTACCTGCGCCGCGATTACAACGAGGCGGTGCAGGCGGCGCAGCGCTTCCTGTCGATCCACCCCGGCAACAAGGACGCGCCTTACGCCTATTACCTGATCGCGCTCAGCTATTACGAACAGATCAGTGACGTGCAGCGCGACCAGAAGATCACCCAGCAGGCGCTGACCGCGCTGCAGGAGGTGCAGCGCCGCTATCCCGGCACGCCCTATGCCGCCGATGCCCGGCTCAAGGTCGATCTGGTCAACGATCATCTCGCCGGCAAGGAGATGGAGATCGGCCGGTTCTACGAGCGTTCGGGCAGCTGGCTGGCGGCGCAGATCCGCTTCCAGAACGTGATCGACACCTACCAGACCACCAGCCACGCGCCCGAG
>JACIYY010000170.1 GCA_014359685.1 Porphyrobacter sp.
CGCGCATCGCACCCGGTCGCCGCGCGCCGCCTCGGCCAGCGGCGCGGGCAGCGCAGCGAGCAAGGCGGACCAGTCGAGCGGCGCGGGCAGCGCCAGCTCGGGCGCAGGCGCGAGATCGGCGAGGCGGCCGAGCAGGATCACGCAAACGGCGATGGGATCAGGCCTTCGTCATCGCGGGCGCTCCGCTCACCCCCCGGTCAGCGACATGTGGCGCGGCTGGGCCGGGGCAGCGCCGGGGGCGATGCGGAAATGGTGGCGCTCGGGCTTGATCCGCATCGCCTCGTCCAGGGCATCGGCCAGCCGCGCCTCGGGCGCCTCGGAGCGCAGCGCGGCGCGCAGATCGACCTGCTCCGCACCGCCGAGGCAGGCATAGAGCCGGCCGGTGGCGGTCACCCGCACCCGGTTGCAGGTGGCGCAGAAATTGCCGGTCAGCGGGGTGATGAAGCCCAGCCTGCCGCCGGTCTCGGCGACCTCGACATAGCGCGCCGGCCCGCCGCTGCGATGCGCGCTGTCGGCCAGCGTCCAGCGCGCCGCCAGCCGCTCGCGCACCGCATCGAGCGGCAGATAATGGTCGGCGCGCTCGGCATCGACCTCGCCCAGCGGCATGGTCTCGATCAGGGTCACGGCGTGGCCCTCGCCATGCGCCCATTCGATGATGCGGGGGATCTCGTGCTCGTTCAGCCCCTTCAGCGCCACCACGTTGAGCTTGACCGCCAGCCCCGCCGCCTTCGCCGCCGCGATGCCGGCCAGCACCTGCGCCAACTGGTCGCGGCGCGACAGACGCTGGAACAGAGCCGCATCGAGCGTGTCGAGCGAGACATTGATCCGCCGCACCCCCGCCGCCGCGAGATCGCCGGCAAAGGCGTCGAGCCGGGTGCCGTTGGTGGTCAGGGTCAGCTCTTCGAGCCCGTCGCCGAGCTGCCGGCCGATCGCGCGCACCAGATCCACCACCTCGCGCCGCACCAGCGGCTCCCCGCCGGTGAGGCGGATCTTCGTCACCCCGCGGGCGATGAAGGCCAACGCCAGCCGGTGCAGCTCCTCCAGCGTCAGAACCTCCTTGCGCGGCAGGAAGGCCATGCGTTCGGGCATGCAATAGGTGCAGCGCAGGTCGCAGCGGTCGGTGACCGACAGCCGCAGATAGGTGATGCGGCGCTGGAAGGCGTCCACCAGAGGCGGGGCGGCGCAAGCGGGCCGGGCGGGAGACAGGCTCATTCGCCCCTGTGTAGCGGATCGCGGCCGCGATTGCATCCTGTCAGGATTCGACCGTCAGCACCTGCCCGGTGACCGCCCCCGCGCCCGCCAGCCAGGCCAGCATCCCGGCAATCGCCTCGCCCGCATCGCCGACCAGCGCATTGACCCGCAGCGGCGCGGCCTCGCGCGCCAGCTCCTGCACCGCCGCCAGCCGCCAGGCGGTATGCGGGTGCGCGGCGGGCGGGAACACCAGCGCAAGATCGCAACCCTCGGCCAATTCGGCGCGGGCGCGGGCCAGCCAGCGGGCATGGAACGCGGCGGCGGCATCGAGCGGCGCGGCCGGCAGCCCTGCCACCCGCAGCACCCGCATCGCGCCCTGCGGCTCCCCCGGCGCCGGGGGAGCCATCAGCGCCGTTCCCGGTGCAGCGTGATCCCGATCTGCTCCTGATGAATGCCCAGCGCCAGCTTGACGATCTTGACCGTCACCGCCTCCACCCGCGCATCCTGCACGAACAGCGTGTCGCAGATATGCTCGGCCACCGATTCGACCAGCCGGAAATGGACCCCTGCGGGCAGCGCGTCGGAGGCGGCGAATTTCAGGTCCATGTAGTTCTTGCTGGCCGACAACGGCGTGTCCGGCTCGTATCGGTCGGCAGGACTCATCCGCACGGCGATGGTGAAGCGCAGCGGCTGGGGCCGGCCGGTCTCCTCCGAATAGATGCCGGTATGCACCAGATGGACGAAATCGGCGATCTCGAGGGTCAGGGAATCGGTCATCGGCGTCCCCTTAGCCGGGATTGGACCAGCGGGCGAAGATCGCGGTCGGCAGCAGCCGGCCGGGCGCGCCGGAGGGCTCCGCCGTCGCCTCCCGCACCGCCAGGTCGCCATGCTCGATGCGGCCGGGCAGGCCGGCGAACAGCTCCGCCAGCAGGCCGGCCAGCGCCAGGCTGCTCATCCGGACCGCATAGACGGTGACGAACAGGAACCGGCTGTCGGCATCGAGCATCCGCCGGCAATCGGCGACCAGCGGCGCCAGTCCGTCCTCGATCCGCCAGATCTCTCCCCTGGGGCCGCGGCCGAACTTGGGCGGGTCGAGGATGATCGCGTCATAGCGGCGGCCCCGCCGCACCTCGCGCGCGGCGAACTTGCCGGCATCCTCGACCAGCCAGCGGACCGGGCGGTCCTGCATCGCGGAGAGCGCCGCATTGGCCCGCGCCTGCGCCACCGCCTTCTTCGACGCATCGACATGGGTCACCGGCCCCGCTTCGCTCAGCGCCAGCGTGCCAACGCCGGTATAGCCGAACAGGTTGAGCGTCTCGGCCCCGTCGCGGCCGGCGAGCTGGCCGCGCATCCAGTCCCACACCGGCGCCATGTCGGGAAAGAAGCCGAGATGCCGGAATGGGGTGCACTGGGCGGTGAAGCGGACCTGCCGCCAGGCGAGCGGCCAGCCCTCGTCGGGAAGCGGCCGGTCGAAGCGCCAGCGGCCGCCGCCATCCTCGTCCGATCCGGGGACGAATTCGCCGTCGGCCGCCCAGTCGGACAGGCGCGGCGCCCACAGCGCCTGCGCCTCGGGCCGGATCAGCCGGTATGGGCCGTAACGTTCCAGCTTGCGCCCGTGGCCGCTGTCGAGCAGCGCGTAATCGGCCCACCCGCCGCCTTCCAGCACCAGCGGGCGTTCGACGAGCTCAGCCATTGCGCGCCGCCCCGCCCCGGCTGCGGCCGATGCGCCGCAGCCTAGCGATGCGCGGCGTGCTGCGCGACATAGGCGGCGACGGCGGCGTAATCGCCGGGCAGCTCGACATAGCGCTCCTCGCGGTCGAACAGGTCGCCGATGCGGGTCGGCAGCGACGGGCGATGGCCGGTCGCGCGCTCCACGGCGCTGCGGAACTTGGCCGGATGCGCGGTCGCCAGGGTGACGATCGGGACGCCGGCGGGCAGGTCGGCGGCGCGCGCGGCGTGCAGGCCGATTGCCGTGTGCGGGTCGATCAGCTCGCCGCATTGCTCCCACGCCCAGTTCATCGCGCCTGCCATCTCGCCGGCATCGGCGCGCGCGCTGGACAGCAGCGCCGCCGCACCGCGCGACTGGGCGTTGGTCAGGCGCATCGCCTTGCTCGCTTCGAAGCCGCGCATCTGCTGCGCCAGCGCGGCGCCGTCGCGGCCGCCGCAATCGAACAGCAGGCGCTCGAAATTGGAGCTGACCTGGATGTCCATCGACGGCGCAGCGGTGGCGGTCACCGCCCCGACCGAATAATCGCCGGTCGACAGCGCGCGGTGGAGGATGTCGTTGACATTGGTGGCGACGATCAGCCGCTCCACCGGCAGGCCCATCCGCGCCGCGACATAGCCGGCGAAGACATCGCCGAAATTGCCGGTCGGCACCGCGAAGGCAACCCGGCGGTGCGGTGCGCCGAGCTGCAGCGCGGCGGCGAAATAATAGACCACCTGCGCCATCAGCCGCGCCCAGTTGATCGAATTGACCGCGCCGATCCGCAGCGTCGCGGTCAGCGCCGGATCGCCGAACATCCGCTTCACCATCGCCTGCGCCTCGTCGAAGCTGCCGTCGATGGCGATGTTGAACACGTTGGGCGCCTTGACCGTGGTCATCTGCCGGCGCTGCACGTCGCTGATCCGCCCCTTGGGGTGGAGCATGAAGATGTCGATCTTGGCGCGCCCGGCGACCGCGTCGATCGCGGCCGACCCGGTGTCGCCGCTGGTCGCGCCGACGATCGTCAGGTGATCCTCGCGCCGCGCCAGGAACTCCTCGAACAGCCGGCCGAGCAGCTGGAGGGCAACGTCCTTGAACGCCAGCGTGGGGCCGTGGAACAGCTCCAGCAGCCAGTGCCGCTCATCCAGCTGGACCAGCGGCGTCACCGCGCGGTGGGCGAAGCGGGCGTAGGCCTGCGTGCACAGCTCCTGCAACCGCTCCGGGCTCAGCGAATCGCCGACGAAGGGCTGCATGATCCGCGCCGCGAGCACCGCATAGGGCAGGCCGGCCAGGCCGGCGATCTCGTCGGGCGAGAACACCGGCCAGTCGCGCGGGACATACAGCCCGCCATCGCTGCCGAGGCCGGTCAGCGTGACCTCCTCGAAGTTCAGGGCCGGCGCGCCGCCGCGGGTCGAGATATAGTGCATGGGGGCGAGCGCCTAGCCGCCGGCCCTGTGGGTGGCAAGCAGGCGCACCGTCAGGCCGCGCGGTCGTGCTGCTCGGCCAGCCGGTGCTTGCGGAGGCAGTGGCGCAGCTGGTCGTAGGTCAGGCCGAGCGCGCTGGCGGTCTGGCGCTGGTTCCAGCGGTTGCGGCCGAGATGGTGCTCCAGGATCGCGCGCTCGTGCGCCTCCACTGCGGCCCGCAGATCGGCGATCGAATCGAGATCGACCGGCGCGCGACCAGGGGCGGGGGCGGGATCGGGCGCGGCCGCAGCGCCGGCGGCGTGCGGACTCGGCAGCGCGGCGGGCCGCCACGGGCTGTCGAAGGGGTCGAACTGGACCTCGCCGACCGCCTCCCCCGGACGGTCCCAGCGATAGACCGCGCGCTCCACCACGTTGCGAAGCTCGCGCACATTGCCGGGCCAGGGGTGCGCATCGAGCTGGCGGCGGACAGTGGCGGCGAAGCCCGGCCAGCCGCGCCAGCCCAGCTCGGCCGCCATGCGCCGGCCGAAATAGTCGGCCAGCACGTCGGTGTCGCCCTCGCGCACGCGCAGCGGCGGCAGGGTGATGACCTCGAAGCTCAGCCGGTCGAGCAGGTCGGCGCGGAAGCGGCCCTGTTCGGCCAGGCGCGGCAGGTCGGCATTGGTGGCGGCGACGATGCGGACATCGACCCTGATCGGGCGAGAGGCGCCGATCCGCGTCACCTCGCCATATTCCACCGCGCGCAGCAGCCGTTCCTGCGCGGCCATGGAGAGGGTGGCCAGCTCGTCGAGGAACAGCGTGCCGCGGTCGGCCTCCTCGAACCGCCCGGCACGGGCGCGCGCGGCGCCGGTGAAGGCGCCGGCCTCATGCCCGAACAGCT